>JAESPY010000221.1 GCA_016765435.1 Emcibacter sp. | reverse complement strand
TACCGGACCAGCGAAGATTCGCCCATTGTTAGCGCTCTGATTGATGCGGCGGAGGCCGGGAAATCGGTTACCGCCCTTGTGGAATTGAAAGCGCGTTTTGACGAAGCCCGGAATATCAAATGGGCCCGTGATATGGAGCGGGCCGGGGTACAAGTCGTTTATGGTTTTCTGGAATTGAAAACCCATGCCAAAATATCGGTGATTGTCCGGCGGGAGAATGAACAGCTTCGCACCTATATCCATTACGGGACGGGAAATTATCACGCTATTACCGCCAAGATATATACCGACCTGTCGTTTTTTACTGATGATGAGGCTTTGGGCCGCGATGCCATACATATTTTCAATTATTTGACGGGATATGCCCGGCCAAAGATGTTGGAAAAGGCCGTGATATCACCCTACGGTATTCGTGATAAATTGATTGATATGATCGACCGTGAAATGGACTTTGCTCGCAAAGGTAAACCCGCCAGCGTTTGGGCCAAAATGAATGCTCTTGTTGACCCGATTATCATCGATAAGCTTTATGAAGCCTCCTGCGTTGGGGTGTCCATTGATCTGATTGTGCGCGGTATATGTTGTCTGCGTCCCGGTGTGGTCGGCATGTCAGAGAATATTCGGGTGAAAAGCATTGTGGGTCGATTCTTGGAACATTCGCGGATTACCTGTTTTGGGAATGGTCATAAGATGCCATCGGATCATGCGCAGGTTTATATTTCTTCTTCTGACTGGATGCCTCGGAATTTTGAACGCCGGGTTGAGGCCATGATTCCCTTAGAGAACTCAACGGTCAAATCACGGGTTTTGGGACAGGTCATGGTGGCCAATCTGAAGGATAATGTGCAAAGCTGGCATTTGCAGCCGGATCATTCCTACAAACGTGCCGATCCCGGAGACAATGGGTTTTCGGCCCATGATTATTTTTTAAAAAATCCAAGCTTGTCAGGCATGGGAAAAGCAATTAAGGGTAAAGAATTCCCTCTGTTGTTAAAAGAGTAAGATATTTGGAAAAATTTGCGGTTGTTGATATTGGGTCAAATTCTGTCCGTCTTGTGGTTTATGAAAGCCTAAAACGGGCACCCTATGTGATATTCAACGAGAAAATTCTCTGTGGTCTGGGCCGGGGTCTGTTTGAAACCGGCAACATGCAGGATGATTCCATGACATCTGCTATTGGCAGCCTGAAACGCTTTCAGGTTATGCTGGATAAAATGGATGTTGAGAATTACCGTGTTGTGGCGACCTCTGCTGTGCGGGAAGCGGAAAACGGCGATGAATTTGTCCGACGGATTAAAAAAGAATGCAAGTTGGATGTTTCGGTCATTTCCGGCGAGGAGGAAGCCAGATTATCCGGACTTGGCGTCTTATGTGCTTTGCCCCGTGCAACAGGTATTATGGGGGACCTAGGCGGGGGTAGTCTGGAATTGGCGCGTCTGTCGGGCGATGCAGAGGTGGTGGAAAAAGTCAGTTTTGCCATTGGCCCGTTAAAATATCAATCTCTGGATGGCCAGACGGTATCTTCTCCCAAAGCGGATATTGACAGGGCGATAGCGTCCCTCGATTGGAAAAGCGATCATAAACAGGAAAATTTCTATGCGGTTGGGGGCTCATGGCGGGCCTTGGCTAAAATCCATATCATGGAAAAGGGGTATGCCCTGAATAATGTTCATCATTATACCATGAGCAGGGAAGAAGCATTGGAGCTGACGGAACGGTTATCCAATATGCATTATGTTGAACTAAACCGTTACCGTACTCATATATCCTCACGCCGTTTGAAAGTTCTGGCTTTATCGGCTTATATCTTGAATCGCTTGATTAAAAAATTGAAATCCAAGCGACTGATTGTCTCTGGATATGGCCTTAGGGAAGGGCTGCTTTATGAAAGCATGGAGCCGGAAGTGCGCGCGCAGGACCCCCTTATCGCGGCCTGTCACGATATTGCGGTTAATAATGGCCGTTTTTCCGAGCATGGCAAGCGTTTGCAAAAATGGATCGACCCTCTGTTTCCGGACGAGGATTTTGAGCCGAACCGATTACGGTTTGCCGCTGCGGTCCTGAGCGATGTAGGGTGGCGTGGTCATCCTGAATATCGGTCGGAAAAGGTTTTGTATGAGGTTCTGCATGGCCGTCTTCTGGGGGTTAATCACCGGGGCGCGGCCTTCATTGGCCTGACACTTTATATTTGCTACGGGGGAAAAACAGGCGAGAAGGATACGGCAAAGGTGGAAACTTTGCTCAGGGATACGGATATCCTTTATGCCAATCAGGTGGGACTTGCGTTACGTTTGGCCCAACGAATCTCCGGCGGTACCGCAAAGGGGTTGAAGTCCGCAACTTTGGACGTCAGTGGTGAAAAATTATTCCTGAATATCCGTGAAAAAGACGAAGCCATGGTCAATGAGGTTGTCATGGAACGGCTTGCCAAGCTGGCACGGGAATTTGAGTTGAAGGAAGAAGTCAGGATTATCTAACTGTCTTCTTCCTGTTTTTCTTCATCATTGTCGGTCATGGGAATCAAAGTTACGGCGCCATTTTTAAGAACAAACGCCAGATCGCCGTGTTTTACCGCGAGGGCTTGCTTGCCAAATAAATCGTAACGCCAGCCAGACATGGCCTGAATATCCGCCTCATCTTTTTCTGCTAATTTCTCCAGATCATCGACCGAGGCAATGAGCTTAGGGGCGACATTTTCATTCTGGCAGGTCATTTTTAACAGCACTTTCAACAGTTCCATGACCGGATCTGTATTCTGTGCTGGCGGACGGCGGCGGCTGATCTCAGGCAGTTCTGATTCAGGCTGATTGAGAACTTGTTTCACAGCGGCGAGAACTTTTATGCCGCTTTTGCTCTGACCAAATCCAGGGGACAGGCCACGAATGCTGCCCAAGACATTGGCATGTTCTGGCCTGACCGCGGATACCTCCAGCAGGACTTCATCCCGCATGACCCGGTTCCGGGGGATATTACGGCTCTGTGCTTCCTGTTCCCGCCATTCGGCAAGGGCACGGGCAATAGCATTGAATAAACGGTTGCTGCTTCTGATTTTAAGCCGCTTCCAGGCGTTCTCTGGCCGGACGATAAAGGTTTCCGGGTTGGTGAGGTCCGCCATTTCCTGCTCCAGCCAGTGGCTGCGGTTGCTTTTCTTTAGCTGGGCGTCAAGTTTTTTGTATATGACACGCAGATGGGTGACGTCGCCCAATGCATAGTCAATCTGACGTTGGGTCAAAGGCCGCCGGGACCAGTCGGTAATACGGGTGCTTTTATCCAATGTGGCGTTGGCCATATTCAACACCAGTTTTTCATAACCAATGCTGTCGCCAAAGCCACAGACCATGGCCGCGACCTGAGAATCAAACAGAGGTTTTGGCACGACGCCTTTTTCATTGACGAAAATTTCGATATCCTGACGGGATGCATGAAATACTTTCAAAATATTTTCATTGGTCATCAGGTCATAAAAAGGGTCCAGATTAATACCTGGTGCCAGGGGATCAATGGCATGATATTCTTCTTCGTTGGCCACCTGAATCAGGCAGAGCTTGGAATAATAGGTTTTTGTCCGCAGAAACTCTGTATCAACTGTGATATATTCTGATTTTTCCAGACGTTTACACAGGGCTTCCAACTGGTCATTTGTAGTGATTACGCTCATTAATTTTCTTACCTGATGTTTATAATCGGGGTCCTTGTTCCAATTCCCCGTAAAGAATAACTTGACAAGAGGGCAATAAAGCACAAAAACACCATGATTTACATATTAAAATTAGAAGATTGATTATGCACGAATATAGAACACATACTTGCGAAGCCCTTCGCGCAGAAAATGTCGGGGAGATCGTTCTTCTTTCCGGTTGGGTTCATCGGAAACGGGATCATGGTGGACTGTTGTTCATTGACCTTCGGGATCATTATGGTTTGACTCAATGCGTGATTGATACGGATAATCCGAATTTTAATATGGCTGAAAATTTACGGGCAGAATCAGTGATCCGGGTTAAGGGTAAAGTGGTTTCCCGTACAGCGGAAACCACCAATGATAATTTACCCACCGGACATGTTGAATTGCTCATTGAAGAGATGGACGTTCTCTCTGCGGCTGCGGAATTGCCTTTGCCCGTATTTGGGGAACAGGAATATCCCGAAGACGTCCGGCTGAAATACCGTTATCTGGACTTGCGCCGTGACCGGCTTCATAAGAATATTGTGTTGCGTTCCGATGTGATCTCCAGCATGCGCCGCCGTATGGTTGATCTGTGCTTTCGGGAATATCAAACACCAATCCTGACCGCCAGCTCACCAGAAGGCGCGCGGGATTTTCTGGTGCCAAGTCGTATGCACCCCGGAAAATTCTATGCTCTGCCGCAAGCACCGCAACAGTTTAAGCAACTGTTGATGATTGCGGGCTTTGATCGTTATTTCCAGATTGCGCCGTGTTTCCGGGATGAAGATGCCCGTGCAGACCGCTCACCGGGGGAATTTTATCAGCTTGATGTGGAAATGTCTTTCGTTACGCAGGAAGATATTTTCGATACGCTTGAGCCGCTTATGATCGGTTTGTTTGAAGAATTTACCACCAAAAAAGTAACGCAATCGCCATTTCCGCGAATTCCTTTCAAGGAAAGCATGTTGAAATATGGCAATGATAAGCCGGATCTGCGCAATCCAGTGGAAATCTATGACGTGACGGAAGTTTTCCGGGGGTCTGGGTTTGGTATTTTTGCCGGGGCCGTTGAAAAAGGTTCTGTTGTTCGTGCCATTCCAGCACCGGGGGCAGGCGGTGCGAAGGCGCGTAGCTTCTTTGACAAGATGAATGATTGGGCACGTGCCGAGGGATATGCCGGTTTGGGTTATATTCGTTTCAAAGATGGTGAGGCATTGGGGCCAATTGCTAAAAATCTTGATGATGAGCGTTTGGCTCAATTATCGGCCATTGCCAGTTTAGGCGACAATGACGGTGTTTTCTTTGCCTGTGGTAAAGAAGAAGAGGCTGCGAAGCTGGCCGGATTCGCCCGGACCAAGGTTGGCGAAGACCTGGAACTGATCAATGATGATGAATTTAAATTCTGCTGGATCGTTGATTTCCCCATGTATGAATATGACGAGGTCGAGAAGAAACTTGATTTCAGCCATAATCCGTTCTCTATGCCACAAGGTGGCATGGACGCTTTGGAGAATATGAAACCGGAAGATATTCTGGGTTATCAGTATGATATCGTCTGTAACGGCATTGAGCTGTCATCTGGAGCCATTCGGAACCATAAGCCGGAAATTATGTATAAGGCCTTTGATTTGGCCGGATATGGCCCGGAAGTGGTCGAAGAACGTTTCTCCGGCATGCTCAATGCACTGAAATTCGGCGCGCCACCCCATGGAGGCATTGCGCCGGGTGTTGACCGTATTGTAATGTTATTGGCGAACGAGCCGAATATTCGTGAGGTGATTATTTTCCCCATGAATCAAAAGGCTGAAGATCTGATGATGAAAGCCCCAAGCGAAGTTTCCACGAAACAGCTTAGGGAATTACATCTACGGACGATTGTACCCGAAACAGATAAAAAATAGTTTTTCCGCAAAATTTTTTTGCGGAATTTAAGACGCGTCAGGCGCGAATGTCAACTTTCTGACCGACATCCGGGCCAGTATGTGAGTCAACTTCTTTGCGCTCAATGGTTGAGTCTTCTGCCTTTTTAGATAGAATCTCAGTCACTGTCGCGATGTTTTCCTGACTTGTACCCCGGTCAACCTGTACTTGATTGGAGGTGCTGCTTGCCGATGCAATATCAACCATTTTTAAATCCTTATTGGTTTGCGATATATCTAGAACTATAACATATCTTTTAATAATGTTTTAACTTTTGCTGAAAATTTTATCTAATGATAGTCTGGTTATGGTTAACGGTTCGTTGTATGCTGTGGGCCAGATGGAAATAAATAATAATAACGGGGCGTTGATGAGCCAGAAATTTACAAAAACCCTTGGGATATTGCTCTGCGGTATTATGCTGACCTCTTGCGGTGGGGAACGGCGTGTCGACGGTGAAATGCCATTTGATTCAGGCGCTTTGATGAATATGGCGGAAAGCTTTCTGCAAGCCGGAGATTATGGAAATGCCATGCGCTTGTATCAGCGGGCGGCCAATGAAAACCCCAAACATATGGCGTCCAGATTGGGCTTGGCCAAGACATATCAGGCCTTGGGCGCAACTGATGCGGCGCTTAATTTCTATGAACAGGTATTGCGGATTGACCCGACCAATATGGAGGCCAAGATGGGCACGGGCCAGATGTTGATTACCCGCAACAGGCCCGCCGACGCTATTCCCTATCTGGAGCGGTTATTAAAACAGGACCCGAAAAACCATAAGATATATAATATGCTGGGCCTGGCCCATGACCTTATGGGAGAACAGGAAGACGCCCAAATGAGCTATGGTCGCGGGTTGACGCATGAGAAAGATAATATTTCTCTGTTGAATAATCTGGCCCTGTCATTTGCCTTTGAAGAACAATATGCCCCGGCGATTAAACTGCTCAGCAAGGCGATTGGTCTTGATTATACCGTGACTAAGGCACAACAAAATCTGGTATTGGTCTATGTTCTGTCCGGTGAGGAGGCGGCCGGACGTAAAATCGGGGCCGGGATTATGACGGCAGAGGAAATGGAAAATAATGTCCGCTTTTATACATGGGTGAAAAGCCTTGAAGCCGGGGAGCGGGCGCAAGCGATTTTTCTGGGCATTAAGAATTTCTCCGGTAACAAGGAAAAAAATCCACTGGCAGATATCATCGGAAATGCAGATCAGGAAGCGGAAAAAATTCCAGATGATCCGAAGAAACGCCAGCTTATGGAAGTCCTGAAACAGGACACAAAAAACCATAAGGATGTTTCTATTGCGAAAATAGAAAAAGAACCTGTGACATCGGTACCTGAAGAGGCGGTGTCAGAAAAGTCTGCTGAGCTTTCCCGGTCAAGCCAAAAGATTTTCCGTGTTCAGCTTGGGGCATATCCCAACAGATTGTTGGCAGGAAGCGGATGGAAAAAGGTCAAAGGCCAAAGTAAAGGTCTTCTTGAGCCTTATGCCCCCTTGATCAAGCTTGTAACATTGGCCGACGGGCGGAATCTATTCCGTCTTTTTGTCGATAGCGTTGAAGAACAAACGGTTGCACAGACTTTATGCGAAGACCTTCAGGCCTTGAATATAGATTGTCTGGTTCTTAAAACCGCGAAGGACTAAGTCTCCGGGATTAAGTTTTCGAGATTAAATTTTGGATTAGGGAAGAGAATATACAGGTCATAAAATTTTCCTCTTTCATATCATCGTCAACTGAAATATGTATGTGTTTTTAGCCTGATCAGGAACCAGCATGACGCTCTATAAAAATTTTAGCGATAAAAGAAAAAACATTGAATATTCCGCTAAGGTTTGTTCCAATATGGATGACTTGCGCGGGGAGATCGACCAGTTGGATCGTCTTATCGTGGAGCTGTTGAGCGTTCGTCAGGGCTATATGGAACAAGCGGCTCATATTAAACAGGATAGAAATTTAGTGCGTGATGAAAAGCGCGTTGAAGATGTTGTCAGCAAAGTCATGAACCATGCGGAAAATGTCGGTGCTCACCCTGAATTGGTAGAGCAATTATATCGTAATATGATCGAATGGTGCATCAATTACGAAATGGATGTCTTTGATACAGCGCGTCTGAAAAAAGAGTCCTGACCTTAACCAGAAAATTGATAAAATTGATGTGAACCGCAGGCTCTTTTGCTTGTTGGCTTGCTTTTCCATTGCGGGGGGCAATGGCTATGCCACACTGAAATAACATCTTTTAGACCGAGAAATAAAATGTAGATCATCATCGGTATGAAAGCCAATCCGGTAATATGCAGCAATATATCCATAGTATATTCTCCTTGTTCTTTATTTGTTCTACTCGTTAAGGCAGAGGCAGTCAAGAACAAATGAGAACAAATGGAGAATATATTGCTATATCAGGTGCTATTTCCCTTTAAAGACCGGGCGTCTTTTCTCAAGGAAAGCGGCAACACCTTCCATAAAGTCTTTGGTTCCTGCTGCGGCTTGCTGTGCAACGGCTTCTGCTTCAAGCTGTTGATCCAGTGTATTTTGCTCGGAGGAATCAAGCAAGCCCCGGATGGAAAAGAGGGCTTGTGTTGGCAAAGTGGCTAGTTTTTGAGCTAAAGCCATGCCTTCTGAAAGAAGGTCGTCTTTTTCCACCAACTTAGAGATAATACCATATTCCAGCGCTTTTTCTGCGGGGAGCTTTTCACCAAGCATCATCATGGCTGAGGCACGTGCGCGGCCGATCATGCGGGGCAGAAAATATGTGCTCCCGGCATCAGGTATCAGCGCGATATTGATAAAGGCCTGAAGAAAATAGGCCTGTTTTTCAGCAATGATTATATCACAGGCACAAACCAAACTCATACCCGCTCCAGCGACGGCCCCGTTAATGGCCGCAATAGTCGGGATTGGCAGTTTTTTAAGATTTTTAATCAGAGGGTTATACTTTTCCCGCAGTATTTCCCCAAGGTTTAGGGCCTTTTCACTAAGTTGACCTTTGAGGTCAGCCCCGGCACAAAAACCTTTGCCCTCTGCCACGATAAGAAGGGCCCGTGCTGAATTATCATCTCTTGATAATTCAGTTAGAATACTTTGGAAGTCATCAAAAAAATGACTGTTTATAGCATTCATGGCTTCGGGACGGGACAGGGTGACAATGGCAACGCTACCTTCGTAGGTAAGTTTCATGGTTTGCAATGCTTTACCAGAAATAGTCATGGGCTTCTCCATAATAATAGAAAAGCCCATTTTAAATTAAAGCGATTGTTTGTAAAGCGGAATAGTCCGATGCTTAATCAAGCAATTTTGACAATTTTATCCGCAGGGTCATCTTCCAGTGTTACCCGGTTGCGGCCATTAGATTTAGACCTGTAGAGGGCCGCATCGGCACGTTCAAGAAAATCATTGCGATGTTCATCATGGCGGTATTTTGCGATACCAAAGGAGCTGGTGATCTTGCCAATACTTTCGCCGGTGCTTTTACGTTTCATACTGCGCGCGGAAATGGCCAAGCGGATAACTTCTGAAATTTCCAGGGCTTTTTCCATAGATGCCTCGGGCAGGATGAGGACAAATTCTTCGCCACCGTAACGGGCGACGGACCCCATATCACCAACACGGGTTTTCAGGGTATGGGCGACAGCTTTTAGAACCTGATCCCCCACATGATGGCCCCATGTGTCGTTAAATTTCTTGAAATGGTCAATATCACTGATAACCATACAGAGTTCACTTTTTTCTATATTGGCTTTTTTGATGGCAGATTGCAGGCTTTCTTCAAAAAACTTGCGATTACCGATATTGGTTAGCATATCAGTGAGACTCTCCTGACGTACCGTTTCAAGGGTCGCCTGAAGTTTTTGTACGGTTTTGGCCGATTCTTTCAATTGCTCCTGAGCACTGTTGTTGCTCTTGGCAATTTCTTTTGTTTCTTCCATAATACCGGAAACAATGCTTTTTAATTCTGCGGCACCTGGAATATCACCCATGCCGAGCAAACTTTCGCTTAAGGACGCGCCGTATTTGACGGTGCCTTTGTTGATGTCGCTTACGGCTTTTGCGATTTTGCCTAATTCTGTCTGGATGCCTTGACCGGCATTTGTTACAGCAGTTTGTTCCTGATCATTGGCATAGAATCTTTCATAAAGGTTTTTGCTGACCTTCGCCGTGAACGACTTGCGTTTACGGATCATTTCATCAATGGCCTTGTTCAGGGACATATTCTCTTCACTGGAATAATCGTACCAGACTTGATAGTTTGAGGGGGAAGGGACGACATTATAGAATGACATATAGTCCAGAGCTTTGTCTGAAGTTTCCCTTATAAATGCGACGTCTTTTTTATCTTTAAGATATGACATAGGTATTGATCTGCCTGTTAATAGTTTTTATATTTTTCTTGTACTCATAAGAGGCACTACACAGCCTCGTTTCATGACAAGAAAACTAGCAGAGATATACTAATGAAAACCTAAAGATATTGGTTAAGAAATGGTAAAAGTCACAATTTTTACTAAAAGGTGTTTTTTATTTCTTTTTGGGTTCATCCCGTAACAAGAAAGCCGGAACCTGATCGGTCATACCAAAAGCAATTTGATCTTTTTGTTGGTTATGCCGAGGAGAGGGTTTTTCTTCTCTGGGCTTTGAATTCCGGCTTTCTATAGGCCGTTTTTCATCTTGTTGTTTCTTAGCCTGAGGGGCTTCGCGATTTTTATCCACTGGGTTTGAGGCTGTCTTTGAGGCTGGTTTTGAGGATGACCGCTGAGGTTTAGCTTCTTGACCTGGCAATTCATGGAGCTCAATTTCCTTACCAAGGAATTTTATCAGGAAGCCCAAGGCTTTCCTTTCCGAAGGGCTGGTCAGGGTAAAGGCATTGCCTTCGCGGCCTGCGCGGCCCGTACGGCCAACCCGGTGAATATAATCTTCGGGATTGTTGGGGATTTCAAAATTAAACACATGGCTTACGTCTGGAATATCCAACCCGCGTGCGGCGACATCACTGGCGACTAAAATCTGAATATCATTATTCTTGAAGCCAGCGAGTGTTTCAGTACGGATGGACTGTGCCATATCACCATGCAACTCACCGACACTATAGCCATGAACCATCAGGGATTTTTTGACAATTTTAACAACAGATTTCCGGTTACAGAAAACAATGGCATTTTTGATTGTTTCTGAATCCAGAAGTTGCCGCAAAGCAACCCGTTTTTCCTTCTCGCCGCCTTGAATTTTGCAGAGGCGCTGTGTGATGGTCTGTGCCGTTGACGCCGGGGCGGAAACTTCGATTTCCTTGGGATCTTTAAGGAATTTGTCGGTGAGCCTTTTGATTTCTTTGGCCATGGTTGCCGAGAAAAACAGCGACTGTATTTTTTGCGGCATGGCTTTACAGATTTTTTCCACGTCGGGAATGAAGCCCATGTCCAGCATACGGTCAGCTTCATCCACTACAAGGATCTCAACACCGTTCAGCATAACTTTGCCGCGCTGCATATGGTCCATAAGACGACCCGGCGTGGCAATCAACACGTCAACGCCCCGGTCGAGCTTCTGTTCCTGATCCTTAAAAGCAACACCCCCAATGAGCAGCGCCATGGTCAGTTTTGATTTCTTACCGTATTTTTCGAAACTTTCGGAAACCTGAGTGGCCAGTTCCCGTGTTGGTTCCAATATAAGAGAACGGGGCATCCGGGCCCTTGCGCGTCCTTCGGAGAGGATATCAATCATAGGCAGGGTGAAAGAGGCAGTTTTTCCGGTTCCGGTCTGGGCAATGCCCAGAATGTCACGTCCCTGAAGAATGGCAGGAATAGCCTTCGCCTGAATAGGTGTGGGCGTGGTGTAGCCGGACTCCTCGACCACGGATAATAAGTCTTCGCTTAATCCTAAAAAATCAAAACCCATCTGGTGTTATTTCACTTCCCAAAAATTAAATATCAAAATGCTTGTGCGCACAATAAGCAAAACGATAAAGATGTCAATCTTTGACAGGCTTTGCTATATAGTGTTTCGCGATGAAATTATAAAAAAAGGACGTGCCATGAGTAAAATCTGATCCTCGTACCGGGGTTGCTCTGTAATCATGATATGTGGTTGGATCAGATCGGCGAATTTGAGGAGGATTATGATCTGACCCTGTTTGACCATACCCGTCACGACAGCTTGCCGGACATGGTTAGTGCGTTTTTGGCAGAAGCCCCGGACAGCTTTAATCTTGCAGGCCTTTCCATGGGCGGCTATATCGCGTTCGAAATTATGCGTCAGGCCGCGTCCCGCGTGGAAAAGCTTATCCTGTTGGATACCAATGCACGGGCGGACCGCCAGCCACAGATTGACATGCGCGAAGACCTGATCCGGCGGGCCGGAGAAGAGGATATCCGCGTCATTGCACAGGAATTGATCGAATATCTTATCCATCCTGATCATATGAGCGACAAAGAACTTTGTGACAGAATATTGGATATGGCGTCTGACGTGGGTGCAGAAGCCTTTCAGCAACAACAACGCGCTCTTATCGGTCGTCCGGATTCTCGGGACTTTTTGCCAAGCATTATCTGTCCGACCCTGATTATCTGTGGTGAGCAGGATGCCATGACCCCGCCCAAGGTTCATCAGGAAATGGCCGAGCTAATTCCCGGTGCTACCTTTCATCAGATCGCAGATTGTGGTCACTTGAGTACGATGGAAAAACCGGAACAGGTAAATCAATTGATGAAGGACTTTCTGAAGTCTTAAACAGGGACATATTTGGAAAGTCTAAAATTAATAAGAATACAGGGTTAACTCTAAAAACATTTGTTTTTTAGCGTTGTAGAGGATATTTATTTGCGTATATGATTAAATTTCATTCCAAATAGTTTAAACAGGGTAGGAGCGTGTATGTATTTCTGGAAAATTAACAACCTTATAGCAGACCTCAAGGAAGATAAAATCAGTGCCCAGCAAGAGATGTGGTATCTGTTTATTTTTATATTTGTTGCGGGATTGGCTGTTTTTGCCGGTAATTTTACAGAATTAGAAGATTTAAAACAGTCAAAAGTCATCGATTCTTTTAGCATTGTCATTGGCTGTGGCGGCGTTGTCTTTTGTTATTGGGCCAATAAGGAATTTGATTCCAAAGATTTCATTAAACGATTTATTTGTTTGTCTCTACCAGTATCAATACAGTTTATAGTTTATTTTTTAATATTCATCATTGCGGCCTTGGTTGTTTTCGAAATATTTTTTGGCGGTGTTCCTTCATGGGTAGAGACAAAATATATTGATGGGGTACGGGGCGGGATCATTATTGAAGCCCTTTATTATGTATTTCTCTATCATTCCTTTAAAGACTTTCAACCAGAACCAGAGGTTGTTGAAAATGTCACACAGGGCCGAAAAGAAAAAAATTGTCCTTATTGTGCGGAATCAATTTTGTTAGAGGCAAAACTCTGCAAACATTGCGGTCAAACAGTCTGATAGATTAAAAAATTTAAGACCACTCTTGAAAGATTAAGTGTGGTATTTTGATATTAAATGTTGTTTGGAGTCGATTTGAAATTGCTTGTTAGAATTTTTATCATAACGGAATTGTTGCTTAGTATCGGGGGCCTTCCAGCAAATGGAGCAGAGCCGATGTCTAATGATCGACTTCATGAATGCGCGGTAAAACTCTTTAGCTTGAGTAGTGTTCTAGCGATACAAAAAAACAATCCTAATGTAGACGCCAGTGCTCTGCAAAGTAAATTAACAGAGCTTAATGATGCCGTAGCGGTTTCTGTAAGTCTGTATCTTGCCAGAAAGTCTCCCGCCGTTTATGCGAGCAAGTATCGGGACCGTGCTATAAAGGATCAAGTCACTATCATAAAGCAGGCATCGAAAAATTTATTGCAACAATGGAATAGCTTGTCACCAAGTGCCTTAAAGATGGAAACGGTTGATGCTTGGAGCTGTTTAACAGAATAATAATTGCAGTTGTTCATAGCCGTTTCAGAAACAGTAAAAATCAATCCACTATGATCCCATTGATTAATGACCCCATTGATTTACCGCTTATGACATTTTAACCATGTCAATATACGTAATAATTATCATTCTAGGAAAACTATGACTACAGATAATAAAGAATTACAACCTACTATTATTTCTTTTGTAAAGGATCTTCCCAATTTATGCTCACTCGCGGGATTAGCCTGTACAATATTAGCTATTTATTTCAGCATATTGGGCGTTTATTATGCGGCGATGATTGGGATGGTTTGGGCAGTGGCTTTTGATTGGGCTGATGGATTAATTGCACGACGCATGAAAGGTAGAACTGGTAATGACCGTGCATTTGGAGGGCAGCTTGATATCGTAATAGATATTGTGAGTTATGGTGTGACCCCCGCTATTCTTCTAATGAGCTATGGGAAGTTCGAACCCATATTTTTAATAGGTGCTTTTGTTATACTGGCGGCAAGTGCAATTAGGTTAAGCTTCTTTAGTACCTTTGGACTTTCTGATGATGCGAAATATACAGGATTGGCTCTCGATAATAATAGTTTAATTATCGTTTTTGTTTTTATACTTGAGAGCATTGTAGATAAGGGTGTTTTTTCTGTAATTTTTTATACTACTGTTTTAGGGCTTGCCGTTTTGAATGTCTCTCAAATAAAAACACCAAAGTTTTCTGGAAACCCAATCAACGTCTACGCTCTTGCTACTTATACTCTTGTGATAACTGGCATTTATGGGTGGAAACTTTTATAAATAATCGCAGAATAAATAATCGCAGAATAAATAATTTTAATGATAGGAGTTAAATTAACGTAATGATTGTATATACGGTAGGTACATTTGATTTATTACATGTCGGGCATATCGCTTTATTAGAATACTGTAGATCATTAGGGGATGTCGTTGCAGTTGGTGTTGCCTCTGATGAGGTGGTGAATTCTTATAAGCCAAATGTGCCTGTCATTCCACTTGATGAGAGAATGGAAATGTTAAAAGCGCTGCGCTGTGTTGATATTGTACGTCCTTACCACGAGCTTGAATATGTATCCGGTTGTAAAGAAGTGAAGCCTGACATTTTTGTTATTGGTGAGGACTGGGGAAATAAGCCGCATAATATTGATGTGGAGACTTATTTACAGTCAACGGGCAGTAAAATTGTTCAGGTTAGGTATAATCCAAAAACATCATCTACAAAAATAAAACAAAACGTTATGGCTCAATTTCATAGAGGAAAGTATCTCACACAAGAAATTTAACAACATCTAACGCAAGCACTGATGTACAAGAATAAATGAGGTCGGGGTCATTGCTGTCCCACTTATTTAGAGTTCTCATACAGGTCCCTTTGGGCAAATAGATCAATGAGGTCAGTGTAAATCTATTTGCCTCTAAATATCCAACTCACTCACCATATCGGCACTTACCTGAATGAATTGAAAACGGAGTTCTGGTTTTTTGCCCATGAGTTGATCCACACGCTCCGCCGTTTCTAACCGCGTGCCTTCGGGGATCATAATGCGCAGCAGGGTGCGTTTGTCCCGCTTCATGGTGGTTTCTTTAAGCTGTGCGGCTGGCATCTCGCCGAGGCCTTTAAAACGGCTGATTTCGATCTTGCCCCGGCCTTTGAATTCGGTGGCCATTAATTCGTCTTTATGTTCATCATCTCTGGCGTAAAAAACCGTGCCGCCCTGTGCAATCCGATAGAGGGGCGGTTGCGCCAGATAGAGATGGCCGTTTTTGATCAATTCGGGCATTTCCTGATAAAACAGGGTAATCAGCAGCGTGGCGATATGGGCGCCGTCCACATCCGCATCGGTCATGATAACAATTTTTTCGTAGCGTAAGGCCTCTTCGTCATATTGATCACCGGCCCCACAACCAAGGGCAAGGGATATGTCGGCAATTTCTTGATTGCCGCGAATTTTTTCGCGGGTAGCACTGGCCACATTAAGGATTTTACCACGAATGGGCAGAATCGCCTGAGTCTTACGATCCCGCGCCTGTTTCGCGGAACCGCCC
>JAESPY010000220.1 GCA_016765435.1 Emcibacter sp. | reverse complement strand
CGCCGGACCGCCCAGAAAAGGCCGAATATCCGCCGTATTTATCAACTGACGTAATGACGTCAAATCTATGTTTTCCTGGGCCCGGGTGAGGCCTTTTCGGTCCGGCGAGGCGTCCAAAGACCGAATCAGTGCGCTCGAATGACTATAATCCAGTGATGTATTGCGCCATTGCAAAACTGTCAGCGGCGCAAATTGATGATTTTCCACCGCATAGACCATTTCATCCGCCAACTCCGCCCGCATATCAGTGCCATCCAACAGACACCCAAAGGTGCCATTATTCATATAACGTCCGGCCCGGCCCGCAATCTGTGCTATTTCCGCCGGGGTTAAGCTCCGCATACGGCGACCATCAAATTTCGCGGTCGAGGCAAAACACACATGGTCGATATCCATATTCAGGCCCATACCAATAGCATCCGTCGCCACCAGAAAATCCACATCGCCATTCTGATACAGTTCAACCTGTTTATTGCGGGTCCGGGGACTTAAACTGCCCATGACCACCGCGACCCCACCCTTGGCCCGGCGCAACATTTCCGCATAGCCATAAACATTATGGGCGGAAAAAGTCACCAATGCGGTGCGGCGATTCAGGCGGCTGAGTTTTTTCGGATCGGTATAGATCAATTCTGAAAAGCGCGGCCGGGTGACAAATTCCACATCCGGCACAAAGCGACGTATCAACGGCCCGATGATCTCAGACCCGAGAAACATAGTTTCTTCAGTCCCCCGCGCCCGCATCAGGCGATCGGTAAAGACATGGCCCCGCGACACATCTGCCGCCAGTTGTATTTCATCGACCGCCAGAAAAGCCACGGTTTTCTCCACGGGCATACTTTCGACCGTGCAGACCCACCAGCGCGGATTGCGGGGAATGATCTTTTCTTCTCCGGTAATTAACGCAACGGTATTTTTCCCCGCCGGATTTTGCGGAGAATTGACAATCCGGTCATATATTTCCCGCGCCAGCAAGCGCAGCGGCAAACCAATCATACCGGAGGAATGGCCCAACATCCGTTCCACCGCCAAATGGGTCTTGCCCGTATTGGTCGGGCCAAGAATGGCTCTGACCCGGCTGGAAGTTTGCACCGCATGATTGGAAATATTTTTCATTAAAAGGAAGTAGCATAAACCAACGAAAAGGTCACGGAGGGAATATCCGTGACCTCTCAAGATAAGCGAATTCTGACTTTTATTTATTGGCATAGACAGGCGTGATTTCTAACTGTGTCAACTGTGCGTTATGCGCCAAACCCTCATCATCGGGCTTTAAGGAAAGGGCCTGTGCATAATTCTCCTGCGCCCGATCATATTTGCCCAGACCGAAATAAGCCGTGCCTTTGTTGTTCAAAGCCAACCAGTTATCCGGGGCAATTTTAAGAGCTTTATCGCTGTATTTCAGGGCTTTGCCATAGGCCTTCTGCGTATTATGAATAACACTCAGGTTAATATAGGCGGTCAAGCGGTCATTCTGGCGCAATGTGGTTCTGAGGGATTGGCGATAGAGCCTGCGAGCCTGATCCAATTTTCCCGCCTCAAGCCTTTGTCCCGCCTTAACCACCAGATCGGACGTGCCGATCGACCAGTAAAGTTCTTTTTGGTTGCTCACGTCAAGCTGCTGAGCAGTGGCCCCCATAACAAGGGACGTGGACGCCGCGATAACCGCTAGAACCAATGTTTTGATGATATAAATTCTATTCATTTTCTTTTTCCTGTGTTTGTTACCCTCTTACGTTATGGCAAAGAAAATGAATTTGAAATACCAGATAATCTATGATACCTATTCAATAATGAATATATAAAAGGGCTATCATGGACTGGAATAGTTTAAAAGTTTTTTTGACGATTGCGGAATGCGGCAGTCTGACGGCGGCGGCCCGAAAATTGAAAATCAGCCAACCTACCTTAAGCCGTAAAATTCTCCTGCTGGAAGAAAGCCTCGACAGTCAGCTCTTTCAACGGCTACCCAGAGGACTTGTCCTGACCAAGGCCGGGGAAAGCATCATGCAAAGCGTGCAGCAGATGGAGGGTCAGGCCCTTGATGTGGAAAAAAAGCTGACCGGGCAGAATTTACGGCTCGACGGCAAGGTGCGGCTCACCGCCACAGAATATATCGGCAGTTTCTGGATCACGAAAGATATGCAGGAATTCCGGGCGCAATATCCCGGCATCCATGTGATATGCGGGTGGATATGCAGGTCATTAATCTGGTCCGGCGCGAGGCCGATATCGCCGTTCGCCTTGGCCGACCTGACCAACCGGACTTGATTGCCAAAAAACTGGGGTCCTTTCGAACGTACCTCGCGGCCAGTAAAAGCTATCTGGAAAAACATGGCCGACCCGAACGGCTCGAAGATTTGAAGAACCATTACGGCGTTGGATTTGGCGAAGGCACGATGCAGACCCATGCGGTACTTGGTCTGTTCCGCCATTTCCACCGGGAAAATATCCTGTTTTCCAGCAACAGCTTGTATAGTATTTACCGCGCCATCGACAACGGCCTTGGCATCGGCATGATGCCGGACATTGCGGCGGCGGATTTCCCGGACGTAGAATTTATCTTACCGGAAAAGCACTATTTAGAACTTGAGGTCTGGCTCGTCACCCACGCCGAAATCCAACATAACGCCCGGATCAGAGCCTTGTACGACTATCTCGCCACAAGCCTGTCCCGACGGTTGCAGGATGTTGCGGCGAGCAGGGCACAGTGACATCCACTCCCCCATAAGTTATAACGTCATGCCCGTGTAGACGGGCATCCAGTTTCTTATAAAAGGACTAGACTCCCTCCTACGCGGGAGTGATCGGGCGAATAGAAAAAATATTTCTTGTAAGCTTTTCATTTTTTGATACCATAAATTTAAACACCTGTTTTCAATCCAAAGTAGTACAAATTTTAGTTATATTATTGAGGGAAAAGTTATGCCAAGAAACGAAACTATATTAAGCGTGTTTGTTGCATCGCCTTCTGATGTTTCAGAGGAAAGAGAAATCCTTGAAACTATTGCACAAGAATTGAATAAAATATGGAGTCATAATCTAAACGTAAGATTAGACCTAATTAAATGGGAAACGGATACTGTTCCTGGATTTGGCGATTACAGCCAAGATGTAATTAATGATCAGATAAATGATGAATATGATATATTTATTGCAATTTTTTGGAGCAAGATTGGAACTCCTACAAAAAAAGCTGACTCAGGAACAATTGAAGAATTCAATAGGGCTTATGAAAAACATAAAAAAGACCCTAATTCTATAGACCTCATGGTTTATTTTAAAGATCAAGCAATACAGCCATCAGAAATGGACCCAAACCAATTAAAAAAAATTCAAGACCTAAAAATTCAACTTGGTGAAAAAGGTGGCCTATATTACGTATTTAAAAGCCCTAAGGATTTTGAGTCTTCATTAAGAAATCATCTAAGCAAAATAGTACAAAAATGGGCCCGCAAACTTCCAAATAATAATATACTAAAAGCAACTTCAAAATATGAAACAGGCCCTAGTATTCATTCTCATATAGAAGAAGAAATAATAGAGGATGAATATGGCCTCTTAGATTACATGGAAATATATGAAGAAAAAATGCATGATATGACATCATCTTTCACTCGAATGGGAGAAGCTACTGACAAAATTGGAAGCCAGTTTAGTCAAAAAACAAAAGAGATAAATTCACTAAACGATAAGAATAATCAAATTTCTCTTGCTCAAACACGAAAAATTATTAATTTAGCCAGTATGGATATGAATCAATATTCTGAAATATTAGAATCCCAAATTAATATAGCATCCACATCCAGAGAAGAGGCCTTTAATGCTTTAAGTAAAGTAATTTCATTATCTATCGAGTTGAGAGATTTTGATAAGGAAAAAGAATTTGATGAATTAGAAGAAAGTCTAAAAGCACTCATAGATGTAACAGGTGGAATTACCGGAAGTTTATCTGACTTCCGTGAAACAATTTCAAATTTACCACGATTAACGGCAAAATTAAATAAATCTAAACGGAAAAATGTTAATGCACTAGATAATGTTCTCATTGAAGTAGAAACTACCGCGCGGACTGTGAATAGTGTACTGGTCATCATCGACGAAATAAAAAATAATTAAAAAAATATCCTCAAACTCGCGTCTCAAGCTCCAACCGTAACTTATCCACCACATCATAAATCAGGGTCAGTTCCTGCATGGTTTTTTCTATGCGGGTGATGTCGGTCAGGTCGGAGAAGGCGGAGCCGCCTTCGAAGCTGTTGCCGCTCTTTTTAATCGCCAATAACAAGCGACCCTTGTCAAAGGCCAGTTGCAGGTTTCCCGATCCCACCACACCGCTGAGGTGACGGACACGTTCCATGAAGGCCGGGGTCAGCAGGTAACGGCTTTCCACCTGATCGGTGCCGTAAACTTCGAACAGGCTTTCAAATTGCGGGTCTTCCAATTTGATACGTTCGCCGACCTTGCCGAATTTAGCGAAGAAATTGCCAAATTTTGTGTGGTCTTTGGTGATGATCGTTGTGCCGATGAAATTTTTGTGGAAATCAAAGGCACAGAGCAGGCCGCGAAAGACCGTGGTGCGCCGGGTGCGGCCTTTGCTATCGCGGGTTCTTCGGAT
>JAESPY010000219.1 GCA_016765435.1 Emcibacter sp. | reverse complement strand
GAAGATGTAACCATCAAGGGTTTTTGCCATTTTGAGGATGCTATTATCCGCACGGGTGCCACAGTTGGACCCTATGCCAGACTGCGGCCAAAAGCCGATGTGGGAGCAGGGGCTAAGATCGGTAATTTTGTCGAAGTGAAAAAATCAAAAATTGAAGCCGGGGCGAAAGTTAGCCATCTGAGCTATATTGGAGACGCCATCATCGGGGCCGGGGCAAATATCGGCGCGGGAACGATTACTTGTAATTATGATGGTTATAACAAAGCTCTGACAGAAATTGGTAAGGGGGCTTTCATTGGTTCCAATACTGCGTTGGTGGCGCCGGTTAAAATTGGTGATGGGGCGATTGTCGGAGCAGGAAGTGTTGTCACCCGTGACGTATCGGTTGATGCGCTTGCGGTGACGCGAGCTAAACAAAGAGAAATTGGCGGCTGGGCAGCTGCTTTTCGTCAAAAACAAAATAAGAAATAGGGGCAGAATATGTGTGGTATTATTGGTATTATTGGCAAAGAGGAAGTGACGTCCCGGATATTGGATGGTCTGCGGCGGTTGGAATATCGCGGCTATGATTCTGCGGGTATTGCGACATTGCCAACAGGCAACAAAATTGATCGCCGGCGTGCGGAAGGCAAACTGGTTAATCTAGCCAATCTATTGCAGGACGATGCACTGGCCGGTGAGGTCGGTATCGGCCATACCCGTTGGGCGACCCATGGGGCGCCGACAGTGGAAAATGCCCATCCTCATACAACAGAAAAAGTTGCGGTTGTTCATAACGGTATTATTGAGAATTTTCGGGAATTGCGCGAAGAATTATCCGGCAAAGGTCATATTCTGGAAACCGAAACCGATACGGAAGTCATTGTTCATCTAATAACCGACTTTCTGGATCAGGGCATGAGCCCCAGAGAGGCCGCTGCCGCTGCTCTAAAACATTTGGAAGGCGCTTTTGCGCTGGCAATAATTTTTGAGGGCGAAGATAATCTATTGATTGGTGCGCGAAAGGGCAGTCCGCTGGTTATGGGTTATGGGGACGAGGAAATGTATCTGGGTTCCGATGCCATCGCCCTGTCTCAACTCAGCAATAGAATTACCTATCTGGAAGAAGGCGACCGGGTTGAATTAACCAGAGAAGGCGCTCGTATTTTTGATGTGGATAACCGGGAAGTTATTCGTCCGGTCACGGTGGTTTCTGCTGCTGGAGGTATGATTGACAAGGGCAATTACCGTCATTTCATGATGAAGGAAATCCATGAGCAACCGACCGTCGTGGGCCAAACGCTGGGTACCATGATTGACCCAATTCATGGTCATGTTAATTTGCCGGATATGCCTTTTGATCTGTCATCTGTTGACCGGGTGACGATCATTGCTTGTGGCACGTCTTTTTATGCGGGGCAGGTAACAAAATACTGGTTGGAACAGATGGCCCGAATTAATGTGGAAGTGGATGTGGCGTCCGAATTCCGTTACCGGGAGGCCGTGATGCCGGAAGGGGGATTGGCGATATTTATCTCACAATCCGGTGAGACCGCTGATACATTGGCCGCGCTGAAATATGCCAAATCACAAGGTCAACATATTCTGAGTATTCTGAATGTGCCCCAAAGCTCTATGGAACGGGAATCCGACATTGTATTACATACTCATGCGGGGCCGGAAGTGGGGGTTGCCTCAACCAAGGCCTTTACCTGTCAGCTTGCGGTTCTAGCCTGTCTTTCCATCGCGATTGCCGTGGCGCGGGGCGAGATAGACGCAGCAGAAGAAGCTCGTCTATGTGTTGCGCTGACCGAGGCACCAGCGCGTATGGCCGAGGTGTTGAACCACGAAGAAGCCATCATGGCCATTGCGGATGAAGTTGCCAAAGCACGGGATGTGATTTATCTGGCGCGGGGACTGGAATTTCCCATTGCCATGGAAGGCGCGCTGAAACTTAAGGAAATTTCTTATATTCACGCAGAAGGCTATGCGGCGGGCGAAATGAAACATGGGCCGATCGCTCTGATTGATGAGAATGTACCGATTATTGTTATTGCGCCAAGTGGGCGGCTTTATGAGAAAACCGTCTCCAATATGCAGGAAGTCATTGCCCGTAAAGGTAAAGTGATTTTCATTACTGATGAAAAAGGTGCAAAAACGGATGGACAGGATGCGATTGCAACAATCGCCCTGCCTATGCTGGATGAATTTGTTACGCCGCTGCTTTATGCCATCCCTGTGCAATTGCTAGCCTATCATGTGGCGGTTGCCAAGGGAACAGATGTGGACCAACCTAGAAATCTTGCAAAATCGGTGACGGTAGAATAATATGACGTGTAAATGAGTTTTTGGCGGGTGTAAATGAAAATATTGTTTTTGGGATATGGGCGCACGGATAGCAACCTTATCAGCAGGATAGAAGAAAAATCCTGTGTTAGCAGGATTGACCATACGACGGAGATTGTCACTGATTTTTCTGCGTATGATCTGGTGATCAGTTATGGTTATAAACATATTATAAGCGAGACATGTTTTTCCTCCATGAAACGCCCCGCTTTAAACCTCCATCTTTCATACCTTCCCTATAACAGGGGCAGTGATCCTAATTTTTGGTCTTTTGTGGAAAACACACCCGGTGGGGTGACTATTCATGAAATTAATAAGGGCATTGATACTGGGCCTGTTATTTATCAGAAATATGTCAATTTTTCTGAGGGTGAGAATAGTTTTCGGGCAACTTATGATCGCTTGAAGTCAGAGATTGAAGCATTATTTATGGATAATATCGATCATATTTTTGCAGGTAATTACAAGGTCGAAAAACAGAGAGGCTTTGGCTCCTATCACCGGAAATCAGATATGATGGATGACGTAGGAGACTGGACTATTGCTATTGCCGAATATCTTGAAAAATATGATCAGGAAAATCATGGTACGCGGGCAAAACTGGCCATCGTTGATGAAATCGAAAAAGTAAGAACCAATAATAACGTCAATTGGATGGACCTTTTAAGGCTCGCCATTAAAGCCTCCCCCACAGACGCAAAAAAGCTGATCAACAGAATTAACAGCGATGATAATAAAATTTCCAAATTATTTGAACAGTTGGGGAAATAAGTCTTTCTTCAATCCCGCATTTATCACTGGGTTCCTAGCGAAACACCCGTGAAATAACTGTGGCCAAAGACCAGTACCGCATAAACGATCAAGGCGATGCCACCGGTTTTTAGATCATTGATTATGGGGCTGGAATTTGGTTTCTGCCAGGCACCGTCGCGTCGATTTAAGACAAACATCATGACCGGTGCCCAGAGTGCAAATATGCCGAATAGGACAAGGGACCGGCTTTCGCCATTGGACAGGAGATGGGCGATTCCCCAAAGAAGAATCGAACATAACTGGGGGTGACGAATAACGCGCTTCACATTGTTCTGTGCCTTTGCAGACATGAACAGAAATAAGGCCAGATACATCAGAATCGAGGTCGCGCCACGGCCCCATTCGGGGGTGTCAAACAGATATAGGCTATCACTGGACCGCCATCCGAAAATAATCAGGGCAAGGGACAGTAGGATCGACAGGGAATATATGCCTTTGTAGGGGTTTTCGCCGATTTTTCCGATTATTGCCTGTCGGTTGGCCCTAAAAATAACAGGATATAAATGTGTCAGGCAAAATAATATGACGCCAAGGCTTAGGTAGATACTCATGCTGTTCTCCCATTATATTTTTTGTGTTCTTGAAGTATCAGGTAAAATCATAGGGGGAAATGTGGAAGAATACCAGTTTCGGGAAATTTATTCTTTCCAGCCCTTGGTTTTTATCAGGTCGGCATCTTTGGCTTCGACCCAATGGGTGCCTTTGGACGTTTGTTCTTTTTTCCAGAAGGGCGCATTGGTTTTCAGCCAGTCCATGATGAATTCGGCGGCGTTGAAAGCGGCTTCACGGTGGGCGGACAGAATGACAACCAAAACGATCTGGTCACCGGGGAGCAGGGGGCCATAGCGGTGAATAACGGTGCCGCCTTGTAAGGGCCAGCGCTCTGTGGCCGTGTGACAGATTTTCTCAAGTTGTTTTTCAGCCATGCCGGGAAAATGCTCCAACGTCATTTTCTGAACTTTATCATTCCCGTGAAAGTCACACACTAGCCCGGTGAAGGTAACTATCGCACCAATATCCGTACGTTCGCCGCAGAGTTCTTTGATTTCTGCGGCAATGTCAAAATCCTGATCTTGAACCTGAACTTTCATATTTCCGATTATCCTCCGGTCATGGGGGGGAAAAAGGCGATTTCGTCATTGTCCACCAGCGGATGGTCAAAATCTACATAGGTCTGATTGACCGCGACCCGGATGATTGTTTCATTTTTAAAGGCGGCCTGATAGTTTTCTCCCTGTTCCCGCAGGTGGTCAATCAAACCGCTCACGTCAGATATGGTATCTGGCAGGGAAATAGTCTCGGAAGACTGGCCAATATCTTCCCGTATCCGCGCGAAATAAAGCAGTTCCATAAAATTACTCCATCATATGACGCAGGCCGGATTTCAGATAATCATAGCCGGTATAAAGGGTGAGGATGGCCGCGACCCAAAGACAGATATTACCGATCTCAACCGCATTAATCATGTCCGGTGCGGCATCTCCGACCAGTAAAAATCCAAGGGCAAAAATCTGTAATGTTGTTTTCCATTTGGCCAGATAGGATACCGGGACGCTTACCTTTAATTCCGCGAGAAATTCTCGCAAGCCCGATACGGCAAATTCCCGGCACAGAATAATAACGGCGGCAATGACCGATACGCCGTCAATGCGGTGGAAAGCCACCATCATCAATAGAGCGGCGGCAATCAGGAGCTTGTCAGCGATGGGGTCCATAAATTTCCCCAATGCAGATGTCATGCTGTATTTTCGGGCAACATAGCCATCAAGAAAGTCGGTAATGCCGGCAATGCTGAAAATGGTAAAGCCGATCCAGTTTGCTTTGTCGCCGTCGAGGTAAAATGATCCAACAATCAGGGGGATCATCAGGATACGCGAAAATGTCAATATATTGGCGAGGTTATACATTACAATACTGGCCTGTTGGAACAGAGGAGCTTCCTGAAATTGTTATAGGCTATCCGGTCAGTTCTGCCAATAGGCAATTGGCCGCGACCTTTAATCATTGTCGTGAAAATAATCATAGATGTTTTGGGCTAATACCCGGCTGATGCCATTGACGGCTTCGAGGTCCTGAAATCCGGCGGATTCAACGGCTTTTGCCGAACCGAAATGCAATAGCAGAGCTTTTTTACGGCCCGGCCCAATGCCGGGAAGGCCGTCCAGTATGGATTTATGCATATTTTTGGCCCGCTGCTGTCGGTGGCTGCCAATGGCAAAACGGTGAGCTTCATCCCGGAGCCTTTGCAGAAAATAGAGGGTCGGGTCATTGGGCGGCAGTTTAAAAGGCGCGCGTCCCGGCAGATAGAAATCTTCGCGGCCTGCGTTGCGGTCCGGTCCTTTGGCGATGCAGATGAGGGCAATATCTTCCAATCCCAAGTCTCCCATAATCTGGCTGACCGCAGAGAGTTGTCCCTTGCCGCCGTCAATGATTAACAGGTCCGGCCAAGTGGCGCTTGAGCGATCCGGGTCTTCTTTTAATTGTCGTGTGAACCGTCGGGTCATGACTTCCCGCATCATACCAAAATCATCTCCCGGTGTGATGTTGGTGGATTTGATGTTAAATTTTCGGTAGCTGCTTTTGTCAAATCCTTCCGGACCAGAAACGACCATGGCCCCGATGGCATTGGTGCCGGAAATATGGCTGTTGTCATAAATTTCAATGCGGTCCGGCGGGCCGTCTAATTTAAATTCTTGCGCTAAGGCGTTCAGAAGTTTCTTCTGGGATGCCTTTTCAGCCAGACGCCTTTCCAGTGCTTCCTGTGCATTTTTCTCAACCATGGCAATCAGGTTGAATTTATCGCCGCGCAGGGGTTGGCTGATTTTTACCTTATGTCCGGCTTTGAGGCTCAGCGCTTGTTCCAGCAGATCGATTTGCGACAGCGGATTGTTGACCAGTATCAGCCGGGGGGGCGGCTTGTTGTCATAGAATTGTGAGATGAAGGCGGGCAGGACAGCGCCCATACCCTGATCCTTGTGATGGCGAGGGAAATAGGCCTTGTTGCCCCAATTTTGCCCGGCCCGAAAGAAAAAAACCTGAATACAGGTTTGACCACCCTGTTGAAAGCCCGCGATAATGTCGGCTTCGTCCACATGTCCCTGAGCGGTATCCTGACGGGACTGTACAGCAGCCAATGCCTTCAGGCGGTCCCTGTAGATGGCGGCAATTTCATAGGAGGTATCCGCGCTTGCTTGTTCCATTCTGGTCGTCAGGTCATCTTTTATGGTCTGGCTTTTACCGCTCAGGAAATCATGGGCGGACTGGACCAGTTTTTTATAGTCGTTCAGAGAAATTTTATCGACACAGGGGCCCGCGCATCGCTTGATTTGATACAGCAGGCAGGGACGGGTACGGGCATTATAAACGCTGTCGGAGCAGGTTCTAAGCAGAAAAGCCTTTTGCAGAATATGGAGGCTGTGATTAACGGCTTTGACCGAGGCGAAGGGACCAAAATAATAGCCGTCCCGGTTTTTGGCTCCCCGGTGCTTCTTGACCTGTGGCGCGGGGTGGGTGGTATCAATCAGAATATAGGGAAAGGACTTATCATCCCGCAGCAGGATATTGTAGCGTGGCTTGAGCCGCTTGATCATATTCGCTTCAAGGAGCAGGGCTTCGACTTCCGTATGGGTGGTGACGAACTCCATGGATCGGGTTTCACTGACCATGCGGGCGATACGGTATGGCTGGCTCAGGAGATTGGTATAGCTGGAGACACGGTTTTTAAGATTTTTTGCCTTGCCCACATAAAGGACATTTTCGTGGGCATCTATCATGCGATAAACCCCCGGTTTCCCGGGAAGGTTTTTGGCATATTTTTTTATAATATGGACGCCTTCGGTCATGCTTTTCCTCATGATAAATACAATCGTTGCATCATGCGAAAAAACAACAGGTTTCTCAATGACAAATTCTTCTAATTTTTATCTCATGGTATGTTAGGAAACCTTAATGTAAAGAAATAACATGGTTAATAAATTATAAAATCCTTAGGAATCAAAGGCTAAAGAAAATCTATCAGATTCGGAAAAAAACTATCCACGAATCCTGTGGATAAGTCGGTGAATAACTTTTGTGACACTTATGTTAAAGGGCAGGATCATTGGGTTTTTAGCTTATTGCCTAAAAAATGGGCAATTAAAGCAACTCATTGAATTATATGACGAAATTTAAAGTCAAGGCGCTTTTAAAAAGAATTCTCAGCCATACTGCCGTTATTGGTAAAAACCCTGAAATCGGGCGAAAACTTCTGTGTACAAGTAAAGGGGCCAGAAGAGCTAAACATTGATAATTCAAGGTTTATTTTAAGAATAACGTCTACTTTGGGGAAAGGGCGTGTCAAAAAATATTATTTCCGGTATCGTTCTATTTCAACCCCAACGCTGGCGGTATTTTTTATAGCTTCGAGCTTTTCAACCCGGACCCGGACACAGGAAACTCGCGCGTCCTGAAGGCTCATTTCAGCAATGTTTTCTGCCAGTGTTTCGACCAGATGGACATGGCCGGATTTAACGATGGTTTCGATGGCCGTGGCAATCTTTTCATAACAGACCACATTGTCAATATTATCCCCAAGGCTTTGGGTATCCTCAAGGACCGATAGATCCACATTAACCCGGATCTTTTGGCTGGTGTTTTTTTCGTGGTTATAGACCCCTATATAGCTGTCCAATTCCAGATCGCGGATAAAAACATGACGAACGGCCCGCGATGCATCCGCGAATTTGAGGGGGGTCAGGTTACTTGCTTTCATAATGCCTTGATCCGTTTTACGAGAGGTTTACAGGTGCTTTAATCCCTAATTAGTATGAAAGGGCGGTTTTGGCAATCAAATAAGTTATGCAAAGATATGGGATTGCGTGCCGAGAAAAACGAGATAAAGAATATACATGGTGGAAAAGACTATTCCTGTAAGACGATTGATCTTAATTTTTCCCATGGCAAGGGGAATAAGCATCAGCGACGTGACCACCAGTATGGGAAAATCCACCCGAAAAAACTGTTCTGGAATGGTAATAGGGGCCACCAGTGATGTGATGCCCATAATGGCCAGAATATTAAACAGATTGCTGCCGATGATATTGCCCATGGCCACATCGCCGTGATTGTTGCGGGCGGCTATGAGTGAAGTAACCAGTTCCGGCAGAGATGTTCCAATAGCAACAATGCTCAACCCGATGACGGCTTCGGATATTCCCACCGTCCGGGCAATGATGACCGCACCGTCCACCAGAAGATGTGCACCGAATACGAGGCCCGCCAGACCAAGAAAGATGCCCGTTATGGATCGGGTTAAGGATGTTACCTTATCCGATTGTTGCTCCGTGTCTTCCAAGGCCCGTTCTGCAAAATCAATATCATGCTGTAGAATTTTGATATTGCTCCTAGCCCGCCTTACGGCATAAAACAGAAATATAACCAACAGTGTTATCATGACCATACCCTGCCAGATATAGATCGGCCCAAAATAGGCCAGCAGGATGAACAGAAAGGTCGCCAGCATCATATAAAAGAGACTGTGCTGTATTTCATCATCATCACAGGCAAAGGGGTAAAAAAGAGCCGGGATACCGAGGACCAGAAGAACATTGGCAATATTGCTGCCAACCACATTACCCAATGCGATCTCAACCGCCCCAGACAAGGCCGCATCAATACCGACCACCAGTTCAGGCGCGGAGGTGCCAAAAGACACGACGGTAATACCGATGACTAATTTGCTGATATTAAGCCGCTCTGCGATGGCAACGGAGCCATCAACCAGTTTGTCTCCGGCAATTACCAGAAGTATAAGCCCACCAATGACTGAGAAATATTCCACCGTTGTTCCTGTTTCACGGTTATTGTCTTTTCAAAGGTCAATGTAGTTGCTTGTTTCTGTTTTACAAGTCCCTTTTCACACAATTATTACAATCGCATGAAAAGGGGCTGGATGTGTGCGGTATTTTACAAGCCGGACAAAATCCGTTTGACCTCATCAATCTGTGAAAATTTCGGATCATCCCTGACGAGGCGGGTTAATATTCTTTTGGCTTGTTTATTTTGTTTGTCCTGAATCAGGGCTTTGGCCTTGCTCAATGTAAAGAGAGAGCGATTTTTGCGATCGCTGTCCGGCAATAGGGCCAGAGCCTGATTAAAATGATCAACGGCTTTTGCTGCCTGCCCCTGTTTTATCAGAACCTGAGCGAATGTATCAACAATGGCGGGATTATTAGGTGCCATGTCAATTGCTTTTTGGGCATGTTCCATTGCCTTTTGATCCTGATTATTTTCCAGATAGATCATGGCCAGATTATTATGGGCATGAAGTTGGATCCGCGCGGTTGCTTTATCTTTGGCGGCGAGGATACCTTCATATTGAACGCTGGCGTTACTATTATCCTTATTGCGCATATATAAGTCGCCCAGGAATTGCTTAACATCAATATTATCGCTGTGCTGGTCCGCCCATGTTTTGCTGACTTTAATGGCCTTTCCAACTTGACCATCACTGGCAAGGTTGCGACTATAAAGCATGGAAATTCCGCCATTTTTTGGAAATTCTTTGTATAAATCCGACAAGATAGCCAAAGCATTTTTTGTATTGCCCTGAGTAGTTTCCATGGTAGCCAGTGTTATTGCTTTTTGGAGCTTCTGTTGAGCGTTTTCTGGTTTTAACGCATTGAGTGTTGTCTTTGCTTGATCATATCTCTCCATAGAGATGTATAATTTTGCCAATGTTAGTTGATTGCCAAAATCATTAGGCACAAGTTCATCAACCTTTTCCAGTGTCGTCAGATATTTTGTCTGATTTTTTGTCAGTAAATATCCCTGTAAGAGATAACTAAGAACTTGGATATTGTTCGGATTTTTGAGGGAATAATCTTCAAGCATTGCAACAGCACGTTCAGCTTGCCCATTTCTCAGATAAGCTTTTCCTGAAATAATTTTATAGGATGCGGTTCCTTTTATTGGGTTTGGTAACTGTTCAAGGATATTCAAAGTTTCCTGCGGACGCCCTAGAAATGTGTAATAGGCGGCAAAATTTAATTTACTGATATCATTAATTTTGTCATTTTTTAAAGCTGTACCAACAATATCTTTGATTCTATCAAAATCCTTTTTCTTGATAAGGTCTGCTATTATTAATTTTACAGAGCCAAAATTGCTGGGATCAAGGCTTAGTGCTATTTCGGCGAGTTCAAGGGCTTTATCCTGATTGCCCTGCATATCTTCAAAAATAGCGTAACGGGCTCTTACTTCAGCTATTTTAGGGGCCACCTCAATGGCCTTTTCAAAATCCTGTCGGACGGCAGTATTGTTTTTCAGGATATTATTCAGTACAGCTGACATGAGCCAAGGTCTGTAATTGTCGGCGGCAGCTTTTTTATATTGTTCAATATAACCAGCAGCTCTGCCATGTTGCCGCGTCTGGAGGGCTTTGTTGGCAAGGGTATAATATTTTTGCCCAGGTTCCGTAAATGTTTTATCTTCTTCAAGGGCGGCTTCCAGATTTTTAAATCCTTCATCATAGTTCCCCTGTGAAATCTGGATCAGGCCAACGCTGCTTTTATAGGATGTGGTGCCGGGTCTTTGTTCCGCAAGTTTTTTAAAAGCTTCTAGAGCGGCGTCAACTTTGCCAACTTTTGCCGAGGCAATGGCAACAAGGTTTAATAATTCTGTATCTGTTAGGTTTTCCGTTGTCTGGCCCGTATCTTCCAGAAGTTTAGCGGCGTCTGTATTCTCATTTAATCTCAATTTGGTTGCCACAAGAAGTTTCAGGGCAGCAATGGAACCGGTCCGGTTGTAGAAATGATTTAATTTCTGATGTGCATTTTCGAATTTTCCGAGAAAGTAGGAACTGGCTCCATTTACTATTATTGCATTTAAATCCCCCGGTGTTTTGGTGAGGACAAGGTCACTAAGTTGTTTCGCATCCTCGTATTTTTTTTCCATCAATGAGATATTTGACAATAGATACTGTGGCCGTATTTGATTGGGGTATTGTTTTGCAACTGGTTCTATCCATTCCCGGGCTTCGGTATATTCATTATTTAATAGATAGATATAACCAAGCTCTACTTTATATTGGGGATACTGAGGGAATTTTTTAATCAGTTTGTTATAATTTTCTTTTGCCAGATCAAGTTTATCCTGTCGAACAAGTAATTCGCCCTTTACGATGAGGTTTTGTCTTTGATCTTTAATGATTGAATCGGCTTTATCCAGCCAGATGATTGCTTCATCCAGTTTACCCATGATCGCCATCAACCACGCTTTTGTAATTAATACACGGGTGTTGTTTGCGTTCAGGCGATAGGCTTCTTTAATATACTCCTCAGCAGTCTCCATATTTTTAATGAATAGGGTGGGGTTCGTCCGGTCCCGCGTGGCAATATAGGCCCGTCCAACCACTTCATATACTAAGGCATCTTTCGATCCCTGCTGGATTTCTTTTTCCAGCTTTTCAATAACCTTGGCAGGAT
>JAESPY010000218.1 GCA_016765435.1 Emcibacter sp. | reverse complement strand
TTTGGCGCGCCCGTTGTGCCGCTGGTGAATTGAATATTGATGCATCTTCGGGTTTTAGAGTGGCCTGTATGCTGTCCAATCTAGCGACAGCGGCGTCATCTGCTCGTGCGGTCACATCGTCAAAATTATAAAAGCCCGCTGTTTTGTCGGTCCCCAACCGGATGAGGGTCGTCAAATGGGGCAGTTTTTCTGATTTTAAATTGCCCGGTGCGCAATCGGCCAATTCGGGGGCCAGTGTTTGAAGCATTTCAATATAGGCGCTGGATTTGAATCTCTCTGAGGTGATCAGGGCTTTGCATTCCACCTTGTTCAGGGCATATTCCAGTTCGGACAGACGGTAGGCCGGGTTGATATTCACCTGTATCAGTCCGGCTTTGGCGGTGGCATATTGGGTGATGACCCATTCGGCGCAATTGGGGGCCCATATGCCCACCCGGTCACCCGCTTTCAGGCCCAGAGACAACAGGCCCGCAGCACAGGCTGTTACCTTTTCGGCAAATTCACCATATGTCCAGCGCAGCCCCTGATCACAAACCACCAGAAATTCGCGGTCGGCATATTTGATTGCGGCCTGATCGAACAGATCGCCGATTGTTTGAGTGATAAGGGGGGCATCCTTGCTCCCTTTTACCGTGCTTGTGGGTTGTGAATTCATTATTGTCCTCCATGGTGCTGGCATATTACGCTCTTTTTAATGGGGCAACTATAGGACAAAGGCTTATGTATCGCCATAGCTGTCATCTCCGCCTTTAGTATTGGGTTGTGGATTAGAACAGGCGTTATCTGGCTTGATTGTCATAATTTTACCTCTATATTTCTTATATAGTAGTGATATAGAGTATCTTGGTAATTATAAGGAAATAGGGTTATGTCTATCTGGTCTTCAATCATTGGTGGTGCGGCGGGCGGTGCAATTCTCGGCGGGCCGATTGGCGCGATTATTGGGGCCGTGGCCGGGCATTATATCGGCAAGAAGATGACCGATGGTGCCGGAGTCGGAACCGAACAGATAACCTTTACCATCGGGGTCATTGTTCTGAGTGCCAAGATGGCCAAGGCCGATGGTCATGTAAGCCGGGAAGAAATCGATGCCTTTAAACAGGCCTTTCAGGTGCCAGACGGCGAGATGAAGAATGTTGCCCGCGTGTTTAACATGGCCCGGAAAGAAGCCACCGGGTTTGAGCCTTATGCCCGGCAACTGGCCAAGTTATTTCGGGATAAACCCGCGATGCTGGAGGAATTGCTCTGCATCTTATTCCATATTGCACGGGCCGATAATGTCATTCACCCCGCAGAATTGAACTTTCTTAAAACAGTATCCGACTTGTTCGGCTTTTCAGCGGCTGAATTTGATCGGATTCGGGCAGAAAATCTGGGACCGGATAAGGCCGACCCCTATGAAATTCTGGGGATAAACCGGACAGCCCGTGACAAGGAAATTAAATCCGCTTACCGGAAGCTGATTAAGGAACATCACCCGGACCTTCTGGCCTCTCAAGGGTTGCCGCCTGAATTTATCGAAATTGCCAATGAAAAACTGTCGGTGATTAATGTGGCCTATGACCGTATTGAAAAAGAACGGGGCATGAAATAGCCATGCCTTTTCCTCACGTTTTATTGGCCTTGTTTGTCTCCATTGTCTGGGGGGTGAATTTTGTCGTGATGAAAATCGGCCTTGAACATTTATCGCCGTTTCTTTTTGTTGTTTTTCGCTTTGCTATAGTTTTGGCGCTGTTGTTTCCCTGGTTACGTATTGTCAAAGGTCATATGGGATTGATTTTGGCGGCAGGGCTATGTCTGGGAGGCTTGCATTTTGCCTTTGTTACTGTTGGGCTGGAATTGGCAGAGAATATCACATCTATTGTGATTATTGTGCAGATGCATGTGCCGCTGACCCTGATTATGGCGCATTTCCTGCTGAAGGAACGGCTAAGCTATTGGCGGAGCGGCGGTGTATTGATTGCTTTTTTTGGCGTTCTGGTGATCAGCTTTGATCCCGCTATTATGGAAGAGCGGATGGCGATTATCATTATTTTTACTGCGACGTCGCTCTATTCCATTGGCGCAATCCTGTTGCGTAAGCTCCAGACTGTTGGCATTTTTAATATGCAGGCATGGACCGCCATTTTCGGACTGCCGATCCTTATCAGCCTGTCCCTCTATACCGAGACAGGACAGATGGAACAGGTCATGAATCTGGATAGGGAAGGATGGTCGGCCATATTCTATACGGCTGTTTTATCGTCGGTCGTGGGGTATGGCGGCATGAATTTCCTGCTGAAACGTCATCCGGTGACATTGATCGCGCCCATATTCCTTACGGTTCCTGTTTTTGCGACAACCGCGGCGGTCCTTGTCTTTGATGAGGTTCTGACTACGCGGTTTCTTGTGGGTTCGGGGCTGACCCTGTGCGGTCTGGCGGTAATCCATGTGCGGGACTGGTGGAAAAAACGTCAGTTGGTTCGGGAACTCTTGCCATGATTTCACAGCCATCACCAAATTTTAATGACCGGACAGCGGGAGAGATCAAATATCTGATCCTGCATTATACCGGCATGGCCACGGGAGAGGTGGCGTTGCAAAGGCTGTGTGACGAAAGATCAAAGGTCAGTGCTCATTATTTGATCGAGGAAGACGGGCGGATATTTACCTTGGTGCCAGAAGCCGCGCGGGCGTGGCATGCGGGGGTGGCTTCATGGGAAGAAGACCATGATATAAATGGTCTTTCCCTTGGTATTGAGCTGGTCAATCCCGGCCATGATACGCCGGGGTATAAAGGAGATTACCGCCTTTTTCCCGAGGCGCAAATGGCGGCCTTGGTCACACTGTGTAAGGAAATCCTGTCCCGTCATAAGATTGCCCCGTGGCATATTTTGGGGCATTCGGATGTGGCCCCTGATCGCAAATCTGATCCCGGTGAATTATTTGATTGGCAATTTCTGGCCTCACAGGCAATTGGATTCTGGCCGGACAGGGCAACGGAAATGTCTGTCACAACCTCCGTAAAGATCAAACTCTTTCAGCAGGGGCTGGCAGATTACGGTTACGGGATTGATATCACCGGACAACCGGACCCGCAGACTCAAGCAGTGATGCAAGCCTTTCAAAGACATTTCAGGCCCGCCGATATTAGGGGAATAGCCGACCCGGAATGTCATTCAATATTGGAAAATTTACTGGAAAAACGCCGGAATTATTGAGCCGGTTCAAGGCTATCCGCTGTGTGGCTTGCCTTGGTATTATCCGGGCGCAGGCCTTTGGGGAGCGTTTTTAGGGTTCTTTTCGTATTTGGTCCGGCGGGGCCACGTTCAAATAAATATTCGTCATCTCCTGAACAGCCCGTGGTGAAACTGGTAACCAATCCGGCAAAGAACAGCGTTGCGATTGTATTTCTGATCATAGATTTGCTTCCCGTAGGTTTTTGAGCGTTTCTTTTAAGCTTTGTCGCAATGTGCCCGAGTTTTGACCGGAAGGCAAGAAGAGGGTTAAATTTATTGAAAATTAACAGGGCTCTTAAAACTTTGTCAATATTATCGCTATAAACTGCTGTTAATTTATGGGGCGCTTGTGATGGCGAGGAGAAATTGATGTCTGTTTCGATGGCGAAAAAGGCGGCGGAGCAATCCGCAAGAAAATTGGATAATATACGGCAGGGCATGAAATGCATGCGGGCCAGCAAATGCAGCAAACCTGAAGTCAACGCCAAAACCACCATATTCTTCAGGGATGTCAACACATAACAACCCCGCTTCACCTAGCTTGTTCCAAACCTCTCT
>JAESPY010000217.1 GCA_016765435.1 Emcibacter sp. | reverse complement strand
GTTCGTCCCCATCTTGAATATTTACAGAAAGTCACAGGGCAGGTGGCAACACTTGGTGTTCTCAATGGGCATGAGGGCGTATATATTGATAAAGTAGAGGGCAGTGATTTTGGTATTCGACTGCATTCTGAAATTGGGAAAGCGTTCCCATTGCATGCGACGGCAATGGGCAAAATTCTATTGGCTTATGGTGAAGAAGAGAATTTTGAAGCTATTGTTGCCAAGAAACTTACCGCCTTCACAGATAAAACCATCACCCGTCGGGCGAAATTAAAAGCGGAATGTCAAAAAGTCCGGGAACAGGGCTTTGCCATTGATAACGAGGAAATCACCCGTGGTCTGATCTGTATTGCGGCCCCGATATTTGGAGTGGATGGTATGTGTGTGGGTGCCATAAGCTGCACGTCACCAACATATATATTGGATGACGGCACTGTGGATACCATCAAGGCCGTTATTATTAAACAGGCTGCAAAAGCCTCCGTATGAAAAAATATTTCACGCTTGGTGAGGGGTATTTTTCAGGTCTTGAACATAGACCCATCGCAGCATGGTGTATAATTTAAATAGGCGATCACAGATCATTCTGAATAATGTGTTTTCCGGTGCAGAGCTTGGATGATATGCACAGCATCGTCCATCATTTCTGTGACGATCTGGTCAACGGAGTCAATGTTATGGATTAACCCAGCCCCTTGTCCGCAAGAAAGCGCCATTTCTTTTACATTGCCCTCTGCATTTTGAACCGGCGGAAAGCTGCAAAATTGATTGATGGGCAAGTCCTGTCCCATAAGGGACATGCGCCCTATGTCGGGCCAAGCATCCGTTTGGCTATCCAGAGTGTCTAAGTTATTATGCCAGTCATTCGTAGTGCTGTTTTTCAAAACCCGCAAGGGGTTAAATTCCGCCATTTCACGGCCATATATGCTGGTCAGAACCGTTTCTGTGCCGCTATGGGTGTCAACAATAAGCTGTTTATAGTCCTTATGGGCGTTGGCTTCTGTCGAGGCAACCAACCGTGATCCCACATAAACCGCATCCGCCCCAAGCGAAAGTGCAGCGGCAATGGAGCGTCCGTCGGAAATACCCCCGGCGGCCAGAACCATGGTATCTTTTCCAAGAGCGTCAACAATTTCGGGGATGAGGATTGTCAGGGGCAGCGTGCCCAGATTATGACCGCCCGCTTCCCGTCCCTGGGCGATGATGGCATCGGTACCATTGTCAGCGGATTCTTTGGCATCGGACGCCGTGCCGACTTGATGCCATATTTTAATGCCGGCTGCTTTTAACCGTTTAACCCAGTCCTCCTTTGGCGCACCCCAATGAAAGGAGACGATTTCCGGTTGAATATCACAGATGCAGTCAATCACGTCTTCCGTCGTGAAAATGGTCAGAAGATTAATATTTAAAGGTCCAGCACTCTCGGTAATATTATCTCGAATGGTTGCCGTTATATTTTGAATGGCCGGGGGCGGTAGCATCCCTACGGCAAAAGTGCCCACGACTTTTGCATTACAGGCCGCGATGGCAAGGTCCGGTGTGGAGCCGACAAAGGCCAGCGCTGCACAGGAAAAAGGATATTTTGTGCCATATGTTTCGGTGAAGCGGTTATTGAATGTTGCAGTCATGGATATGTCCCTCGTATTATAGAGGGACCTATGTTCGGTTATTTCGGGTGGCAATACTTGGACAGGAGTGAACCGAATAATGGGTGGAAAGTGCACGGTGGTTCAGGACAGTGTTTTGTTCCGCCAGTCGCGCGGTGTGATCTCCAGCAATTTCTTGAAATTACGTCCAAAATGGGACAGGTCGTTAAAGCCCCATTGATAGGCGATTTCGGCGATGGATTTATTGCTGAACAGAGGATTCTGGAGTTCTTCGGCGCATTTTTCCAACCGGGATTTCAATACAGTACGGCCAAAGGAACTGTCACTATTTTCAAATAATTTATGGATATAGCGGATGGAAACATCAAGATGCTTTGCCGCCATACCGGGATTCAAATCCGGTCCCGCAAGGTTTCTTTCGATGAAACACAGCAACATATCAAGTTGTATGGATTTAGACCTCAGTTCTTCTATGCTGTTATCCTGAGGAGATTCATTAAAAATGATGGGCAGAAACTCCAGAAAATTCTGAACAAGCCGTTTTTTATTTGCCGCATGAGACACAATATCGGGCACGCTGAGGGCTTGAATATAATTCAGCCCCAATTGGGCTAACCCATTGGCGGGCGCAGGTTTTACCGCTGTAATCCGGTCGGGGTTATACATACGGGAATGTAAGGATAACCGGGGTATTTTAATGCATAACTGTTTAAAATCACTGTAAAAGGATAATATGTAGGGGCGCGTGGTATCGACAAGGGTATAATCGCCAATACGCAGCTCTACCTTACGGCCATCCTGAACAACATGACCGACCCCTTTTTGTTGGAGTAAAAGGAAATAGCTTTCGGTTGAGGATCGGGCAATTTCTCTTTTGCCCCGGCTGACAATTTGGGCTTCCGAGGCGATTTGCGAAATGGCGAGATCAGCTTGATCATAACACAGGATGGACCCCATGAAAGATCCTTCACAGTTCCGTTTTGAGGAAAGCCCTGTGTAAGTATTACAGATAACTTCACGCCAATAATCAAACTGTTCTTTTTCAGGAAGCTGCTGTGTTGTCCACGTTTTATTCATATTTATTACCCTGCTTCAATTACACTACCGAATGGGGGAATTGTCAAGGGGAGGCGCATAATCAAGGCTGTGTGCACAGTTTGCAGGGTTTTGAGTGCACGGGAATCCTAGAATGTAGGGGGGAATGGGAATAGTCTGAAAGCATAATAAGGGACACTCAGGGAGAAAAAACATGGATAAAAGACATTTGAAAACAGTCGGTATGGTATCGCTGTTGCCTTTGATGGCAAGCATCAACCCGGTTGGCGCCTTCGCGGCAGAGACTACGGATACTTTCACACTTGAAGAAATAATAGTGACGGCAAGAAAGCGGGAAGAAGGTCTGCAAAATACGCCTATTTCCATTACAGCCGTATCTAGTGAGGGGCTGGAAAGACGTCAGATTGTCTCCATGGATCAGGTCAGTAATATTACGCCGAACCTGACGATTAATACGTCTGCTGCTTTTTCAGGCAGCAGCCAGACACCGGCAATTTTCCTGCGCGGTATTGGACAGACGGATTTTACCCTAAATACGGACCCCGGCGTGGGAATCTATGTGGACGGGGTCTATATTTCCCGTTCGGTGGGGGCGTTGCTGGATTTAGTGGATGTGGAACGGGTTGAAATATTACGCGGACCGCAGGGGACACTTTTTGGACGGAACACCATTGGCGGTTCCATCAGCATTACCAGTCAAAAGCCGTCTGATGAGCTTTCCGGTCGGGCCAAGGTTACTGTCGGAAATGATAATTGGGTCATCCTGTCCGGCAATATTTCCTTGCCCCTTAGCGAGACTCTGAAAGCCAAGATCGT
>JAESPY010000216.1 GCA_016765435.1 Emcibacter sp. | reverse complement strand
TGAGTCTTCGGTGACAATGGTGTCCATGCCGTGATGGGGGGTGAAGCTCTTCTTGGAAAACAACCATTTTCCGTTGCATTTCACAAATTCATCTTCATATAACCCGGTGACAACACCTGATTTTCCTTGGGAATTTTCGACAAGTTCGGATGTCCATAACCGTCCTTTAGCCCGATCGCCATCAACGTCAAGTGATCCCAGATATCCTCTGAAATTATGGAAAGGGTAATTGGCAATCTGTTCTTCCCAGACATCGGCAATATTCTGACGGCCTTGCACAGGGTCGAGCCAGGGAAGGTGCCAAACACCATCTTCGGCCCATGTTCCGGCAAAGCCGTCCTTGTCACGTCGCGATTCAGCGTCGCCATATTCCGCAACCAATTCATTGATCTCAAATCTATCTTCAAATGGCCCTGAAAAACCCATTTTATAGCTCCTTATATTTTCGGATGGTTTATTTTTTTAAGTATCAGTCATGTATATTCACGGTGTCATTGAGTAATTCATGGAAACGCTGAACCCTCTTTTCCTGATGGGTGAGGACACCACCGGTATAGCCCCGACTGTGGAGGCCTTTTTGTTGTCCTAGAATGACGCTGAGGTCCTGATCCGCAACTTCCCCCAATGTTTGGTCGGGATAGGTCCGCCAATCACGGTCTGCGGCTTCAAAGGGCAGCAGGCCGATGGGGGTCATGACTTCATCCTGACCTTCAATGTGCGGAACCATATACCAATGTTCAAAGATACATTTTTCCGGGTCCGTGGGATGGGGATCAGAACGTAACACCTGAAAACCATCCGGCCCCATGGTTAAGGTCAGATTGGGAAAGAAAGTGTAATGGTAATAGTCGGTTAACTGACTGTCTGAAAGCGGGTCGAAATAATGATAGCCTTTCATCTTGCCCAATTTACGTTTTTGCTGCTGGACGGCTATTCTCGTCTGTGCTGTTTTGCCTTCATAATCTGCCGGGTTTAATTCCCAGAAGGTCAGAATGTCTGACAGGGGAGCCTGTACCATGTCGGACTTGTCCGAACGGGCAGAGGGCTGAACGCCTTTCATAACCATGCGGTTATGGCCGTTCTCATACATTTCAAAGACGGTGTCGGTATAATCGTCATCGATGAAGGTGGCTATGCCCGGATGCAGGGTAGGGATGTGATAGGCTTCATTAAAATTATCACGGATTATTTTCCAGTTACAATCGACCTCGGAACTGATGCACATCACACGGGTCATATTTTCCATGCCGTAAGATTCCAGCTGCTCTGCAATGGGGCCCATCCATTCCCGCACCGGGGTCGCATCTTTGTCCATATGCACCCATATGAATCCCAGATATTCTTCACAGCTTATCTCAACCAGTTTTAATTTTCCGCAAGGATCGCCATTGGGAAAATCTTCGGCATCCTGTACTTCATTGAGCATGCCGTCGATGCCAAATTTCCAGCCGTGATAGGAACAGGCAAGTTGTTTTACGGCACCAATATCAGACCATACCAGACGGTTGCCCCGATGAATGCAGGCATTAAAAAAGGCCTTTACGGTGCCATCTTCCTGTCTGAGTGCGACGATGGAATCCGTACCGATATTATAACTGATATAGTCGCCGGTTTCTTCCAGATCGGCCGCCATTCCGGCCACATGCCATGTTTTGGACCAGAGATCTTTATCTTCGGCCTCTAACCAGCGTTTTGAATAATAACGTTCTCCCGTTATGGCATCACCGCGTACCTGTGGGTCATAGGCTGCGACTTTGTGTCCAAGGAATGTTTTTGACATCTGTTTTCCCTATATTTATTTATTTGAACGATCGACTAAATAATATCGAGCGCTTGCGGTTTGTCAAGTGGTTTGTTACAAGGGAATTATGGAAGACAATCTGAAAAAAGAGGCGGCCCCCTCCTTAAAAACCAAAAACCAAAAAGTTGATGGGCGTCGTGCGCCGAAAACCAAAACGAAAATACTTGATGCGGCGGAGGCTCTATTCTCACGGCGGGGTTTTTATGGGGTGTCCCTACGTGATATTGCGGCGGAGGCTGGTGTGCAGCTTGCTTTGAGCTATTATCATTTTGGCTCGAAAGAAGATTTATTTGGCCGGGTTATTGAACGCCGTGCCGAGGAAAACAAGCAGGGTCTTCAAGCATCATTGCAGGAAGCCCTGTTGGTAAAGGGCAGTCAGGATGTGCGTAGAATAGCCATTATTCGCGCCTTCATTATGCCGACCATTGATAAATCTTTGCGCTTTGGTACGGGCTGGAAAAACTATATTCGTCTTTTGGCGCAGATTGCTAATTTCGCGCAAGACGAAGACTATATGGCGATCTACCGGAAAAGTTTCGATCAACTGGTGGCAGAATTTGTGCAGGCGTTACAGGATATCCATCCGGAAATGAATGAAGATGATGTGCATTGGTGCTTCTTTTTTCTGCAAGCGGCGATTACGCATATATTGGTGGAAAGCACGATGCTTGACCGGCAATCCAGAGGCAGAATTCATGCCAGTGATTTGGATTTGATTGCTGACAAGATGCTGGTGTTTTTCAGTGCCGGTTTTTCAGGCTTTCAGAGAAAATAAACGGGTCCCTGAGGTGCGGTTGCACGGACATTAGGGGAGTTGCCCCCGACCCATGTGGGTAAGGGGCAATGATTGTATCAAATATTTTTAATAGTCAGTCATCCGCATCAATATATTTCATGAGTGTATTGTGGAATTGACGCAGCTGATTTTCCTGATAATTGGCAAAATGGACTTTGTTATTGGCAGAAGCTTTCAGACCTTCCTGAACATAGGGAAGATTGTCCATATCCTGTTCAAATACATCGCCTAAAATCCCAAGCTCTGGGGCCTCCGTCCATTTCTGATCTTCGGTGAGGAACTTCATCGGGGCCGATTTAGGATGTTTTTGTCCGGGTGGAACCCGCGTTAAGACCCGAACTACCAACAAGGTATGGTCCGCATCCGGCCAAGGCCGCCAGCGGTAAACGATATTTGGTTGAAAACCCGCCCAGGGGCTGAAATTCGGGAAGACATTATAAAGAATGGCATCCATCATTTCGGAATCAGAGGCAAAGCTGACATCATGGCCGAACATTTCGGAGGTTGTTTTGCGCAGGCTTTCGCCCAGAGCGGCGCGGGCTGTCATGCCCTCGGGGACTTTAACGTTATAGCCACCGCCTTCTCCGTCGCTGACATTTCCTTCTTCTGCATCATAATTGTCTGTTGAACGGCCATTATATTTGACAAATTCATCAACTATCCATTGCTGCTCTTTTCCTTTTGGATCAAGATGGGGCGACATGGTGCCAAAGGGCGTGATGGTGAGATTAACGTGGTCGCCATAGGTGTTGTAATGGGAATTGCAATCGCCGGTGAAAGGCAATAATTGTGGGTGTGTAACAACGGTATGCCAGCTTTCCATGAAGGCTTCCATTGTGACTTTCCAATTGGCTGGAATCACCTTTGCGACCCAAACGGCGGTGACGCATTCTTCATGTTTCCACCGTTTGAAATGTTCCGGCATCGGCGCCAGATATTCTTCCAGAGAGGGGCCTTCTTTACTTTCTCTGATGAATATATAACCACCCCATTGGCCCAGTTGTGCTTCGGGAAGTTGCATATCTTCATCTTTGATATGATCGAAGTCCCAACGGCAGGGGATATTCTTCAGGGAGCCATCCGTGTTCCATGAAAAACCATGGAAAGGACAATGCAATTCAGAAGCGAAGCCATCTTCTGTTTTTAATTTTCGCCCCCGGTGCAGGCATACGTTATAAAAGGCGCGAACAGATCCGTCTTCCTGTCGTATGATAAGGAATGATTTTCCCACATTCTCATAAATGATGAAATCGCCGATTTCCGGCAATTCCTCTTCGCGGGCGGCCATTTGCCATATTTTGGGCCACATTTTCTTTTTTTCCAGCTCAAAGAAATCGGGATCGGTATAGCGGGATGCCGGGACAGGTTCTGATCCCAGATTTTCATACACGTCCTCATATAAAAATTCCGGGACAGGATTGGTATCTGCTAAGGCTAAATCCTTAAAAGATGTCCCCGGACAACGCGCTAACGGTTCTCCTTTTATCTTCGAATTTTGACTGCTCATTCTGTAGTTCTCCTAATTATACAATGCAAAAATTTCCAATATAATAGATATTATTATGTTGGGGTGATTGCCCTGTTCGTCCCTATTCTTAGGGTTATTATTGTGCCACCATGCCGCCGTCAACGACGAATTCGGCTCCGGTGATATATTTTGCATCGTTGGATGCTAAAAAAGTGACCATGGAGGCGATGTCATCTGGTTCTCCCATGCGGCCCATGGGGATCGCCGCCGTAATCAGATCATACTGTTCTTTATTATCCGTATCGGCAACTTTTAACATATCGGTCAGTATCATGCCGGGATGGACGCTGTTGACGCGGATATTGTCAGGGGCGTATTCCAGGGCGACAGTTTTTGTGAACAGGCGAACCCCGCCTTTGCTGGCGGCATAAGCCGCCGTGCCCTGAACCCCGACCAGTCCTGCAACGGAAGACATATTGATGATCGATCCGCCTTTGCCTTGTGCACGCATCAGGTCAAGGCCAGCTTTGCACCCGAGAAATATGCTGTCAAGATTTACGCGAATTTGTAAATCCCAGTCGGTTTTGGTCATTTCACTCATCATTTTGAGAACCGCGATCCCGGCGTTATTAACCAGAATATCAAGCTGCCCATAGCTATCAGTAAGGGACGTGATGACTTTTTGCCAATCTTCTTCACTGGTTACGTCATGGGTCATGCTCTGTGCCTGATGGCCGGCATTGTTTAAGTCTGCGGCCCTTTCTTCCACGGCTGTGCCGTTGATATCCGTAAGAAAGACTTTTGCGCCCTGTTCAGCCATTTTTCTGGCTGTGGCAAAGCCCAAGCCCCCGGAAGAGGCTGTACCAGTGATAAGTGCGACTTTATTGTGAAGGTCAATCATCATATGTTTGTCTTTAACTTCCTATATTTTTTAATTATTAGAATTATTATTTTGAAACAGATCATTTTATTTTGTTGGAAACAACTAGTATTAGTGACAGAAAAGCAGAGGCGGTACATTTGGTGTGGTTTAAGTATTTTTAGGCTCCGGTTGTTCGGTATAATATTTGTAAACTTGTTCAGACCTATGAACAACGGCAGGTATCTCTTGAGGAGGCAACAGTGTATTCAGGGTGATATGGGTATTGATAAGGCAGGAAACAAAAAATGATAAACTGTCTGATTTATATTGGATAATGATAGGAGAATTTAATATGGGGTTGACAGAAACGCTTGGTAATGAGGCCGAAGAATTATTAAAACACGTCGAAAATGGTACAACTGATTCAGCGGAAGATACATTGGAAATTCCGGCCTCTGCTTATGTTGATCCGGAATGTTTCGCGGGAGAAATGGAACATATTTTTAAGAAGTTACCCCTTCTTGCTGCCCTTTCTGCGGAAATGCCAAACCCCGGTGACTATAAGTCAATGGAGCTTATGGGGAAGCCTATCTTGATCACAAGAAAGAAAGATGGTCAGGTTTCTGCTATGCTGAATGTATGCGCACACCGTGGCATGATCGTGGCACCGGAAGGCCATGGCAATGCGTCGCTTTTTGTGTGCCCTTACCATGCATGGACCTTTCGCAATGACGGAAAATTACAGGCCGTTGCAGAAGCCCGGAAATTTGGCTCTGTTTGTAAAGAAGACAAGGGACTGACAATGTTGCCTTGTGAAGAGGCCGGTGGGATAATATGGGTTGTCATGACGCCCGGTGCGGACATGGATATTAAGGCTCATTTGGGGGATATGCTTGTTGACCTTGAAACGTATGGTTTGGAAGACTGGCATTTTTGCGGATCTCGGACTATTCATGGGGCGAATTGGAAAATTGCTTATGATGGATATTTGGAAGGGTATCATTTTGCTGCGGCCCATCCGGAAACGATCCATCCCCGGACATTCAGCAATATTATGACCTTCACGGCCATGGGGCCTCATATGCGTGTGGGCTTTGCCCAAGTGGGCATCAAGGAGTCTTTGGCGGCAATCCCCCGGGATAAATGGGGAGAGAGTGAAAATCAGGGTTTTGATTATGTCCGTACCATATTCCCCAATGTGAGTATCTTCTTTGCCCCCGAAATTACGCAAATAGCACAATTGATTCCGGGAAAAACAGCGGATCAAAATACGACCAATCTGTTGTTTATACGCCGGGACCCACCAAAAGATGACGCTGATCTGGAGGCTATAGAAGGTATCATGAATTGGTTGCGTGATGTGGTGGATGAAGAAGATTACGGCGTTGGACTGAAAATTCAAAAAGGAATGGAATCTGGCGCTCTTAAATCCGTAATATTCGGTAAGAATGAACGGGGTAATCAATATTTCCACAAATATATAGATTATTGTTTAAGTGATGATCCTGATAAAGTGCCACCTATATTATAATAGGCCAGTAATTATAGAAATTTAGAAAGGGGAAACTGTTCGATGGGGGCGGTTTCCCTATAAAGCTACGGCTATCTTTAGACTGTCATCAGGGCCGTTCTTCGCATCTTGATGATGGGGGGCGCAGGGCGAAGGCCCCGATAAAAAAGAAAACACCCCAAATTCCAGTGGACAGATATTGAAATGAGCGTTAAAAATTTGACTTGAAAAATTCCGGGATGAAAAAGGACAAGCTTTTTGCCGTGATTAGTTGTAATTTACGCAAAATCAACCTGTCTATTTATAAAATTATTAGGGTTTAAAACATATTTGCAGCCTTGGACTGCTTTAATTGATTAGTGGGAAATTTATGTCTAAATTAATTGTTGTTACACGTGACGGTGAAGAGAAAATATTAAGCGGGAGCGTTGGTTCCTCCGTACTAGAGGTCATTCATGATGCTGGAATAGAGGATCTTATGGCGTTATGTGGCGGATGTTGTTCTTGTGCGACGTGTCATGTTTATGTGGATGATGAATGGATTTCCGCTGCCGGAGCGGCGAACGAAGATGAGGCTGACCTTCTGGAGGATTCTGAACATCGCAAAACGGCATCACGTCTTGCCTGTCAGATTAAGATTACAGACAAGCTTGACGGTTTGCGCGTGATAGTCGCCCCGGAAGATTGAGGCATAGCTTGCATCACCGGACATAGGCGTGATGTCACCGATATTCATCAGAAAGAGAAATAATGATAACCACAGATATTCTTATTGTTGGCGGCGGACAGGGCGGGGCTCAGGTTGCCATAAGTTTACGGCAAGGCGGCTATGAAGGCTCTATCGTTATGGTCGGTGATGAACCGGATATGCCTTATGATCGACCGCCTTTATCAAAAGATTATTTGGCGGGTGACAAGACCGTTGATCGGCTTCTTCTGCGTAAAGCGGAATTCTGGGAAAAGAATAAGATAGACCTGTGTGTGGGAAAACGTATTGCGAGCATTGATGCCGAGGCACATGTTGCGATCACCGACGATGAAGAAAAATTTCAATATGGTTACCTGATATGGGCCGCAGGCGGTTATGCCCGTCCGCTGCCTATTCCGGGCGGGGACCTATCCGGCATTCATGTTATCCGGACAAGGGAACAGGTCGACCTCTTGCGGTTGGAAGTTGAAAATGCCCGTGAGATAGTGGTGATCGGTGGCGGTTATATTGGATTAGAGGCCGCGGCTGTTTTAACCAAGCAGGGTAAGAAAGTCACTATTTTGGAGGCCGAAAGCCGTGTTCTTGCGCGTGTTGCAGGAGCACCCATTTCAGAATTCTATGAAAGTGAGCATCGTGCGCAGGGCGTTACCATTCACACAGGTGTTGCCGTGACCCATTTAGAGGGCGAAAATGGCCGGGTTAAATCGGTTGTTCTGGCGAATGGAGATGAAATTTCCGCTGATCTTGTGATTGCGGGTATTGGGCTTATCCCTAATAAGGATATTATTGAGGCGGCCGGAGCTAAATGCTCTAATGGCGTAGAGGTCGATGAATTATGTCGGACTTCTTTGCCGGATATTTTCAGCATTGGAGATTGCGCCTGTCACGCCAATAAATTTGCTGAAGGCGCGTTTCTTCGTGTGGAAAGTGTTCCAAATGCCGTGGGGCAGGCGAAGGCTGTGGTGAGTGTCATTTTGGGTGATCCAAAGCCCTTTGTAGACGTTCCTTGGTTCTGGTCCAATCAATATGATCTGAAATTGCAGACGGCGGGTCTTAATCATGGTTACGACGAAACAATATTGCGGGGTGATCCTGCGACAAGAAGCTTCAGCTTGATTTATCTGCGTAAGGGACAGGTGGTTGCCGTGGATGCCGTCAATATGATTAAGGATTTCATGGCGGGCAAGAAACTGGTGGAAAAAGGGCTTGTTGTTGATAAGGCTTCGTTGGCGGATACAGATATTCTCTTGAAGTCGTTGCTCGGATAAATTTTGCTAGAAAAAATATTGAATTTCGGAAGTTAAAGGGTAAAAAATGAATTATTCAACCTTGGACGTTAGTCTTGAAGATCAGGTGTTATGTGTAACGTTGAATAGACCGGAACAAGCCAATAGTATTTCTCTGGCCTTGGCAAAAGACCTGATGGATCTTTTCACCAAACAATGTGAAAATGATAATGTTCGTGCTGTGGTGATTACAGGGGCGGGAAAATTATTCTGCGCAGGTGGTGATCTGGAGGAAATGAAAAGTCAGGGTGAGGATACGCGGGCTTTCATTCGTGAATTGACCAGCTATCTTCATACGGCCATATCTCGAATATCTGTCATGAATGCTCCGGTTATTGCAGCGATTAATGGCACAGCCGCGGGGGCAGGGCTTGCTTTGGCCTGTGCCTGTGATTTGGCCGTGGCCAGTGAAAAAAGCCGCTTTCTATTATCCTATATAAAGGCAGGATTGGTTTTGGATGGGTCCTCCAGTTGGTATTTGCCTCGTTTGATAGGGTTACGGCGTTCGATGGAATTGGCCTTGACCAACCGGATGCTTTCCGCAGAGGAAGCTCTGGACTGGGGAATCATAAATACAGTTTTGCCGCATGATACAGTTTTGGAGGAAGCGATGGCCTTGGCACGGGAACTAGCGCAAGGCCCGACAGGGGCCTATGGTGTGGTGAAGAATATGTTCCGGCAATCCATGCAAGTTGATCTGGAGCGTCAAATGGAAATGGAATCTATGTCCATGTCCGCTGCGGCAGTAAGCGAGGATGGCCGTGAAGGTATGAGAGCGTTTTTTGAGAAACGGCCCCCAATTTTTAAGGGAAAGAACTTTTCTTAGCAGAAATCACCCTTGGTACAATTTCTTCATTCTTATAGGCAGATATAAAAGAACCATTTAAGAAAATGGTCATCAATGAATTCCAAGGGGGTATTCAAGTAAATTTTCTATTTTCCGAGGATAAGATCAGACGGATGATAGATATTATATGCTAAAAATCTAATATATAAATAAATCCAAATTTTTTGGCGGTGTGGGCTTCTGTTGTCATTACAGCGTTGAATTTTATGGTGCTTGCAGGTATTGGTCCTATTACCAGTGGCTGCTTAAATGGTTTTCTTCTGAAGGTCCTTAAAAAAAAAGGGGTATTACCAAATCAGGACCAGAATGTTTTTTCACTATTTTTTAAACCAGAAATTTTATTTCTTATTTCCAAAAGGGTCTGATTATTGGAATTGGCAGTGTGGGGTAATGCAGTTTACAGAGGATCAAAGAGTTCCCGCACCATAATATTTTACTCAGCTTCCTCATTCCAAGCTGCGATGTTGTTCCATGTTGCTAAAATATCAGGGTGATCTGGACCTAAGATTCTATTTTGATCACTGAGCAGTTTTTCCAATTGCTGCGCTGAGGCATCATGCTGTTCGGTTTCCTCCAATAAATATGCAATGTTGTACCGTGTTGTTAAAATATCTGGATGGTCCGGGCCTAGAATCTGTTTTTGGTCCCTGAGCAGGCTTTCAAATTGCTCCAAAGCTGTCTCAATCTGTCCAGAATTCAATGCCCAAATTGCAATGTTCCCGCGTGTTATTAAAGTATCCGGGTGATCCGGCCCGAGTATCCGCTTTTGGTCATCAAGCAGGTTTTCAGATTGCTCCACTGCCGCCGAAAATTGCCCATATTCTGCTGTCCAAGCTGCTATATTGCCGCGTGTTATTAAAGTTTGCAGATGATTTGGGTCGAGGATTCGCTTTTGTTCCCTGAGTAGACTTTTAAATTGTTCCAAAGCTGTCTCAATCTGTCCAGATTCAGCTGTCAAAACTGCTATGCTGCCTCGTGTTGATAAAATATCCGGATGATCCGGGCCGAGGATTCGCTTTCGGTCCGTGAGCAGATTTTCAAATTGCTCCAAAGCTGCCACAATTTGTCCAGATTTTGCTGTCCAACCTATAATATTGTCTCGTAT
>JAESPY010000215.1 GCA_016765435.1 Emcibacter sp. | reverse complement strand
CATCAAATTTACCGCCTTTCTTGGCTTGAATAATTTTGACATTGCCGTCACCTTCTGCGCGGTAAAGATCATAGCCGGAAATATTTCCCGAGGCCCGGTCCCATTTCAGTTTTACGACACCATTGACATATTCTGCCCGTAAAGAAAGCGCGGTCGGCCATTCGGGCGGGGTGTCATTTGAGTCATATTCCGGCGCTTGTAGATATCCTTTGGGCCAGAGAAAGCAAGTGACTTCCATGAATTTCTCATCAAGCTGTTTACAGACATTGCAATAAACACAGCGCACAATGTCATCTTCCCGGCCCATCGCGACTTTTTTCGGCCAGTTTGGGTCGACAAGAAGCTGGCGTGCCATACCGATCAGATCGGCCTTACCCTCTTTCAAGAGCTGTTCGGCCTCCACCGGCTCATTGATTTTTCCAGCAGAAATAACCGGGATGTCATAGCCTCTGTCATTGAGTGTTTTTTTGATGGCGGCGGCATAATGCACATGGGGCATCTTTGGAAAAGAGGCACCGGGCATACAGCGTTCCCCGGGATATCCGGTATAGGGGTAGGGGGGGAGGCCTTCCTGTTTTATAGCATCTTCAAATTTTCCGCCAACCGACAGGGAGATATAATCCACACCAAGCTGTGCCATGCGCACCGCGATCAGGCGGCTGTCTTCCAGAGTATAGCCGTCTTTGATCATTTCGTCGGCAAGGAAACGGACACCAACAGGAAAGTCGTTGCCGACTTTTGATCGAATTTCGGCCATGACATCGCCAAACATTCTGAGCCGCCCTTCAAGAGTGCGGCCATCATAACGGTCCCGGCGGCGATTGTGGCGTGACAGAAAAGACGACAGAGTATAGGCATGGGCCGAATGGATTTCGATGCCGTCATATCCGGCTTCCTTGGCACGGGCCGCGGCATTGCCAAAATCCTGAATAATGGCTGTGATGTTATCCTCGGACAGCATATCGATGGTTTGACGCCAGCCGGAACGGGCGACCTTCATAAAATGAATGATCTGGGGGATGACTTTGGAATCGCTGACGGCGTGGATGGCGTCGGTGAGCTTTCGGTGACCTTCGATAAATTTATCGTCGGAAATGCGCAGCAGGGGACCGGATTTTGATTGGTGAATGGCCATGGCCTCAACAATGATCAATCCCACATTGCCTTTGGCATAGCTGACATAGCGGTCAATAATGGCTTGATTTACATGACCATCTTCACCGGACAGGCGCGTTACCATGGCCGGGACAACAGTCCTGTTGGGGAGTGTTAAGCCGTTAATTGTCAAAGGTTCCAGGATGTGCTTACGCATGCTTTTGTTCCAATTTTTTTATCAGTCTAGCATATATAGTTTAAGCTTAAAAGAAAATATTTAATATATTAAGTATGGCTGAACCCGGCGGGGCCAATGCCTTTTAGAATTTGATTATTATGTTAAATTAATGTGAGAAACTTGATGTATAACAATTTATTCCATGCTTAAAAGATTACTCTTCGTCTTATATAAAAATCTGAATTGAGGCAGTATTTAGGATTATAGGAAAGAGGATAATGTCGGGAATGAATGAGAAAAGCATGACGGACGGGGATCAGAAGCAGTTGAAATTATGGGTGAGAATGCTCGCCAGTTCGACGCGCGTTGTACAAATTCTGAATAAACGTATGAAAGAATACACACCTCTGACATTGGCTAAATTCGATGTTCTGGTGGCCATTGACCGTACCCCCGGCGGCGTTATTACCATGAGCGAGTTGTCGCGGATGCTATTGGTATCCAACGCTAATACCACCGGCATGGTAAGCCGTTTGATGAAAGACGGTTTTGTGGAAAAATGGGCTTTGCCAACGGACAGGCGGGTCTATAGCGTTGCCATGACCAGCGAGGGCCGTAAAGTCCTCAAACATGCCATTGCCATTCATAAAGGATGGGTGGATGAGCTTTTGGGTAGTATTGGTACAGACAAGATTGATGGTCTTATTGAGTTGTTCAGTGGGTTCAAAAAAGATTTGTCGGAAATTGAAGCCTGAAAATCAGGTAAGGTCGTCCCACAGTTCCTTAACCTTGTCAAAGAATCCGGATGATTCCGGGCTAACCTCATCGCCACATTCATTGGCAAAGGCCCGTAGCAGTTCTTTTTGCTTTTTGGTCATATTGACTGGCGTTTCAACGGTTGTCTGAATGACCATATCCCCAAATTGTTGAGAATGAAGAACGGGCATACCTTTACCGCGCAGACGATATTGCTTGCCTGTTTGGTTTCCGGCATTGATTTTCACCTTGGCTTTTTTACCATTGACGGTGGGGATATCAATTTCGCCGCCCAAAGCCGCTGTGGTCAGGGCAATGGGGACATTACAGAAAATGGTTGCGCCATCCCGCTGAAAGATCGGGTGATATTCAATGGAGATGAAAATATACAGATCGCCGCTTGGGCCATTCCGGGCACCGCCTTCGCCTTCGCCCTGAAGTCGGATACGGGTGCCGTCCTCGACGCCTGCGGGAATTTTAACGGAAAGGGATTTGTTTTTCTGTTTGGTGCCGGCACCATGACATTCACCGCAGGGGTCGGAAATAACCTGACCCTGTCCCTGACATCTGGGGCAGGTGCGTTCGACGGTGAAGAAACCTTGCTGGGTTCTAACCTTACCAATGCCACCGCAACTACTGCAGGCTTCTGGTTTTGAGCCTTCTTCCGCGCCGGTGCCCTCGCATCCATCACAGCTGATGGTGGTTGGAATGGTAATTTTCTCTTCTTTACCGGCAAAAGCATCTTCCAACGTGATCGTCAGATTATAGCGCAGGTCGGCTCCGCGGCTTGGGGCGTTACTACGCCTGCTGCGTCCGCCATCCATGCCAAACAGGTCTTCAAAAATATCGGAAAAGGAACTGTCAAAGCCGCCCCTACCGCCGCCCATACCACCGGGGCCACCATTTTCAAAGGCCGCATGACCATATTGATCATATGCCGCCCGTTTCTGGTCATCTTTAAGAATCTCGTAGGCTTCGCTGATTTCCTTGAATTTGGCTTCGGCCCCCGCATCATCCCGATTGCGATCTGGATGATATTGCATGGCTTTTTTGCGGTAAGATTTTTTGAGGTCAGTCGCAGATACGCTGCGCTCTACTTCAAGTATTTCGTAAAAACAGACTTTTGCCATGACAATCCCGGTCTTCTACCTTTAAGTCTATACCGCCCTGCTGTTAAACAGGGCGGTATGAGATCATGTGGATTTTAGATGAATGTGTAATTCAATCGTATGATTGGATTATTTTTTGTCGTCGTCAACTTCTTCAAAGTCGGCGTCAACCACATCATCATCCGCTGCGGCAGATGTATCAGCACTGGCTTCGTCGCCCGCATTGGCTTGATCCTTGTAAATGGCTTCGCCAAGTTTCATGGAGGCCTGTTGCAGAGTTTCCAGTGCGGCTTTGATGGCTTCTACATCGTCACTCTCTGCGACTGTTTTAACAGCTTTGACAGCGTCTTCAATAGCGGTTTTATCGCCTGCATCGATCTTGTCGCCATGTTCTTTCAGCTGAGTTTCCGCGGAATGGGCGGCCCCTTCGGCCTGATTACGGACTTCGACCAATTCGCGCCGTTTTTTATCGTCTTCGGCGTTGGCTTCGGCGTCTTTGACCATTTTCTCAATGTCATCGTCGCTGAGACCGCCAGAGGCCTGAATACGGATCTGCTGTTCCTTGCCAGTGCCTTTATCCTTGGCGGACACATTGACGATGCCGTTGGCATCAATGTCGAATGTGACTTCCACTTGTGGCACACCGCGTGGGGCGGCCGGAATACCCATGAGATCAAACTG
>JAESPY010000214.1 GCA_016765435.1 Emcibacter sp. | reverse complement strand
TAATTCTCCTAAAATCGGGTTAAAATTTCTTCACCGTATATTGCGCTGTTCTTCTGTTCTAGCGACTTGGTGTGCTAGTTATATAGTACACTAGTTCGACAATCGTCAACAGTAAAATTAAATAAAATAATTTATCTTGTGATAACAGCGTATTAGATGATAAAAAATCTTGCGTCCTACGGTTCCCCGGCTGTATTAGTCGTAAAGTAATGGTTTAAAACGGTGTATATCCCTTTGATTCGTGATTTTTCGACAGTCACTACAGCAAACTATTTATATAAAGACCTTAACAGGGAAAATTTTACTTTCATTATGAAACTATATAGATTACGCTGATAGAACATGATTAGAGCCATTCATATAAAGAGAGAGTAGGCTCATATATAATTTCTGTTTGCGAAAGAGCTAAAGGATGACCCAGACCAACGCCAGTAATGCCATTGTTGAAGGCCTGATAACCAATGACGTGGATGTCATTTTTGGTTTGCCGGGGGCGCAGATGTATGATCTTTTTGAGGCCCTGCATCAGGCAAAGGATAAAATTCGGCTGATCGGTGCCCGCCATGAACAGGGATTGGCCTATATGGCTTTTGGTTATGCTCGCTCTACGGGACGGTTGGGGGTATATTCTCCGGTGCCGGGTCCAGGTGTTCTAAATACAACGGCGGCTCTTTGTACGGCTTATGGGGCCAGTGTGCCGCTTTTATGTCTGACCGGGGAGGTGCCGACCAGCTTTAAGGGACAGGGGCGGGGGCATCTCCATGAGCTACCTGATCAGCTTTCTATCTTGCGCGGCCTGACCAAATGGGCGGCCCATGTGGATGACCCGAGCCAGACGGGGGCTCTTTTAAATGATGCCATCGGCGCGGCCTGTTCCGGTCGTCAGGGGCCGGCATCCTTACAGCTCTGTTGGGATGACTTTCGACGTCCTTTTAAAAAGACTCCTTTGTCCCGGGCAGAAATCCCTGCTTCTCCCGCGGTGAATACAGATGAAATCAGTCGGGCGGCAAAGCTTTTAAAGCAAGCCCGTACGCCAATGATCTTTGTTGGCAGTGGTGCCCAGCATGCCAGTGCGGAAATTAATGAACTGGCGGAATTGCTCGAAGCGCCTGTCGTAGGCTTTCGTGGTGGCCGTGGCATTGTGGGCGATGACAAGGACATGGGGCTTAACATTGCGTCTGCGCGCAAATTATGGCCGGACACGGATGTCATGATCGGCATTGGCACACGGCTAGAAATTCCCTTCATGCGGTGGGGCAGTTTTATGGAATATATGCGGCGCGTGCCGGGGAAGAAACTGCTGCGGTTGGATATTGATGCCCGTGAAATGGACAGGCTGGACACGGACGTCGGTATTGTTGCCGATGCAAAGGACGGGACAAGGGCATTGATCGATGCCCTGATCCGGGAAGCCGTGCCATCGTCCGGACGCCGAGACAATATCGCAAAGGCAAAGGCCATATCATTGCAGGAAGTTCAGGAAATTCAGCCGCAGGTAGATTATCTGAAGGTGATCCGGGATGTGTTGCCTCGGGACGGATTTCTGGTGGATGAAGTCTGTCAGGTGGGTTTCGCGACACCCTATGCTTTTCCGGTTTACGAACCGCGTACATTTGTAAGTGGCGGTTATCAAGGAAATATGGGTTTTGGCTTTCCCACGGCTCTGGGGGTTAAGGTTGCCAACCCTGACAAGGCCGTCATTTCCATTGCGGGCGACGGGGGCTTCATGTTTGGGGTACAGGAATTGGCCACTGCGGTTCAGTATAATATCTCCGTGGTCACGATCGTCTTTAACAATTCAGCCTTTGGCAATGTGCGCCGGGATCAGCAACAAAATTATGACAATCACATCATAGGCGCAGACCTGAATAACCCGGATTTTGTCAAACTGGCGGAAAGTTTTGGCGTGGTGGGCTATCGTGTGACCAGTCCCGCTGAATTGAAGCCCTTGTTGGAAAAGGCCATTGCTCTTGATAAACCGGTTTTGATTGAAGTGGTGCAAGAGAGGGGCTGTGAAACCTCGCCATGGAAGTTCTTGCTAGGATAAAGCTCTTTTAATCTTCTATCGCCGTCTGTTCGAGCAGCCATTTGCGGAGCGCAATGGTTGGGGCATAAGACGCGCGGTGGGTCGGCGTCATAAGATAATAGCCTTCCGCACTTTTAATAGGCAGGTCCAGAAGCGTGATAAGCTCGTCCCTGTCAAGTTCTGTCTGGATCAGAAAACGGGGTAAAATAGCAACCCCAAGCCCCGCAATGGCCGCCTGAGTGACCAGGGCGAATTGTTCAAATGTCATGCCGCCGCCCGCCGGGGATTTTACTTCATTCTGTTCAAACCAGTCTGCCCATGCCTCTGGCCTTGTCTCTAGGTTAAGCAGGGGCAGGGAGGCGATATCCTTGGGGCTGTGCGGTGGATTTTTCTCCACAAGCGATGGGGCGGACACGGGGATGGCTTCTTCATTCATTAAAAAGCAGCTGTCCGTTCCCGGCCAATCGGGCAGGCCGAAGTGAATGGCCGCGTGTAGATTTTCATTGCTGAAATCAAAGGGCGATAGCTTGCTGGTAAAATTCACTGTGATCTGGGGATTTTGTTTCAGGAAATCAGGAAAACGCGGCATGAGCCACCGCATGCCAAATGTGGGCAATATGGCTAGATTAAGGATGCCGCCCTGTTGTTCACGCATGGCATTCAATGAGGCGTTACGGATCATTTTTAACGCGGCTCCGATGTCCAGCGCATATATCTTTCCCGCTTCGGTCAATTGAATGGATTTTCGTACCCGGTGAAAAAGCGTGATATTGAGCTGGGTTTCAAGGGCGCTCACCTGTCGGCTGATGGCCCCCTGAGTGAGATTGAGTTCCTGTGCAGCGGCGGTAAAACTGCCGCACCGGGCCGCAGTTTCAAATGCCATAAGCATACTTGTGCTGGGAATAAGGCGTCTTTGGTTCAACATATTATATTACAAAAACTCATAAAGTAGTGATTAAATGTGGTTTGTAGAAAACCCTATAATATCGCATCTTATGCTAAATATTTATAGTATGCAACGCATGAGGGCGGAATATTAGGTATCTTTCCCTGCTCGATAATGCATGAGGTAAAGACATAAACTAAGACGTAAATGGAAAACCTAAAGGGAACCTTCATGACGATTCAAACCCCCATCAAAAAACCTAAATATATCCCCTCTGAACGGGAGAAGGCCTTTTTGGATACGGTAGAAAATGCAAAATATGACCGTCAGATCATTTCCGGGATCAAAAAGTTTTCTGAGGGTAAAGTGCCGGAAGATATGCAAGGGTTTTACACGCCGGAGGAGTTGGCCGCGTTGGAGGCTCTGAAAGGTACGGGTCTTGATGTGGAAGCCCGGATGCCGGTTAAAATTACCCGGCATTATTTTGATATTGCCAAGAACAGTAAGCCGATACAGGTTCTGGTCAAGGCCAGCCCGGCGGAAACTTACGACCTTGACGGTTCCGAAGATCCGGGTAAACAGATGAGCTATAGCCCGGTTGAAGGCTTGATTCATAAATATGAGCTTGGCTTGATTTATGTGGTTGGTACTTGTTCTGCTCATTGTCGTTTCTGTTACCGGGAAGAATTGATTGCCAAGAAAGATATTGAGCGCGAAGACGGCACCGTGGCGCCGAAAGGCATGGCCCAGATTGGTGATATCGTTGATTATGTGAAAGAGCATAACCGGATTGTTAAGGCCAATGGGGGGCGTCATCCGGACACAGGTCGGGAAAGATTGCGTGAAATTCTGATGTCCGGCGGCGATCCCATGGTGTTGGCCAATAAAAATACTGCGGCTTGGTTGGCGGCTTTGT
>JAESPY010000213.1 GCA_016765435.1 Emcibacter sp. | reverse complement strand
TGATTTTATTTCTTCTCTAAAACCGGTGATTTCCGCCCTTGAACTGAATGCCGGGGTGACCAATAGCCTTAATATTCAGATCGGCGATAAAATTGATCATCCTTTCTTTACCCGGCAACCCTGAAAAAAATCCGAAAAAACCAAGCAAAACCAAGCAAAACCAAGCCGAAATGGATATCTGAGGATATTACACCGACAAGAAAAATAAAAAAAAAGGCCAATAGTCAATAAATGCACTTGCCCTTGGGAATAGCTTCTTGTATTAAGCCCTCACGTTGATTTAATCCAGTCGGGGAGTGGCGCAGCCTGGTAGCGCACCTGTTTTGGGTACAGGGGGTCGCAGGTTCAAATCCTGTCTCCCCGACCATTAAATCAACGCAGAAACAGCCGCTTGGTTTTCCAAGCGGCTGTTTTCTTTTGAGAATCACTTATTTAAATAACAGGTTCGGCAACCATGTGGTCATTGCCGGGAAGTTCCACAGAATAGCCAGCATCAGTATCTGTATCATAACGTAGGGCAAAACTCCTTTATATATTTGCAGGGTGCTTACAGAGGGCGGTGCGACACCCCGCAGATAAAACAGGGCAAAGCCAAAGGGCGGCGTCAGGAAGCTGGTTTGCAGGTTCATGGCCATCATTATCCCCAACCATACGGGATGGATATCCATCATCAACAGGACAGGGGCCACGATGGGGACCACAACGAAGGTGATCTCAATAAAGTCCAGGAAAAAGCCCAACACAAACATTACCAGCATAACCAGTATAAGCGCGCTGAGTTTTCCGCCGGGCAAATTGGTCAGAAAGTCATGAATATACTCATCGCCCTCAAAGCCCTTAAAGACCAGAGAGAACATGGCCGCGCCGATCAGAATCATGAAAATCATCGCCGAAATCCGGGTGGTCGATTGCATGACGGGTTGCAGGATATCCGCTCTGTAGCTCCGTATGATAGCCGTGGCTAGCCCCCAAATCACACAGAGCGTCAGAGGGATGGCAAGGGCGAGGCCAAAATAATCATATGCCGAAATATCTTCCCGTCCTTGCCTGAGGTCAAACAGGTTGGTGACGATGATTAATCCTGCGAGGGAAAGACTCGCCGCAAATATTGGCCCATAATGCCAGAAATTGGAATTATCTGTCTTGGTGTTGATTTTATATCCGGCCATCAGAATGGCCCCAACCGCGCCGACAGCAGCAGCCTCAGTAGGGGTGGCTATGCCGCTGATGATAGAGCCAAGCACGGAAACAATAAGAAGAATCGGTGGTAGGAATGCCGCTAAAAGCTTTGCGGTGCTTACCTGTTCTTCATCCTCATCCAGTTGAAAGGGCGGTGCTAATTTGGGCAGAAAAATCGCAACAGCCACTTGGTAAAGGATATAGAGCAGTACCAGGCACAAACCGGGAATAAGCGCCCCCGCAAAAAGGTCGCCGACGGATAAAGGTTCTGGTGCCCAGTTGCCCATTTCCAACTGTGCGGTTTGCCAAGCAGAGGAAAGTTGATCTCCCAACAGAACCAGTACGATGGAGGGCGGGATGATCTGTCCCAATGTGCCGGACGCGGCAATGGCGCCACTGGCAACTGCGGGACTGTATCCGCGCTTTAGCATGGTGGGCAGGCTGAGCAGGCCCATTGTGACGACCGTTGCCCCCACAATGCCGGTTGATGCCGCAAGCAGGGTGCCGACAATGGTCACAGAGATACCAAGACCACCGGGTATGCGGCCCATGAGCCTTGCCATGCTTTCAAGTAATTCTTCGGCGATACGGGATCTTTCCAGCATCACCCCCATAAAAATAAACAGAGGCACCGCCAGCAGAACATCATTGGTCATGGTGCCGAAAATACGTTGAGGGATCAGTCCAATAAAATCGCTGTCAATTTCCCCAAAATAAAGCCCTATGCCGACGAATAAAATGGCCGTGCCGCCTAGCGTAAAGGCGACGGGAAAACCGCTCATTAATAATATAATGACCGTAAGAAACATGAGAAGATCAAGGAGAATATTCAGTTCCATCACAAGACCTCCGGCTCTTCTTCGGAAAGATGTTCCACATTCAATATGGTCAATACAGAATGAAGTAACAGCGATATGCCTTGCAGGAATAAAGTGATGGCAAAAAACAAGATCATGCTTTTCAAGAGATAAACCGCCTGAATGCCGCTGGATTCGATGGAGCCTTCCATGATCTCCCACGAATCCATGACATAGGGCCATGCCATCCAGCCAATAAGTCCGGTCACAGGAAACAGAAAAAACAAACAGCCCAGAAGATTGATCCAGGCCTTGGTTTTCTCGGCAAAGCGGCTGTAGAAAACATCCACCCTCACATGACCATTATGGCGCAGGGTATAGGCCGCGGCTCCCAGAAATATGGCACTATGCATATAAAGCAGGCTTTCCTGCAAATAAATAGCCCCTTCATGGAAGATATAATGTCCCAGTACGATGATAAACTGCATCAGCACCAAACACAGGGTAAGCCAGGAGATAACCCGTCCTGTCCCCTCGCTGAACTGGTCAATCAAGTGAGTAATTTTTGTAAAAAATGCAATCACAGGCCGCTACAGTCTTTTGCCAAAATTTTCATAAAGATGACGTGATTTCAAATAGGGCTCATCGGCGATAGAGCGCCATTCCATCGCGTTGCGGCGGGTATCCATATAACTGTTGTAAATGCGCTTTGTCAGATCGTCAGTTTGGGAGATTTCCTGCATCAATTCATCGGAAACACGGGCGAGGGTGGTTAATATTTCATCGGAGAAGGTTTTGAGCTTTACTCCGTGCTTTCCAACCAGAGCTCTTAGGGCTACGGCATTGTGGGCATTAAATTCCGCCAGTGATTTCTGGTAGTTATCTCCGGCAATGGCGGTGATAATGGCTTTGTCAGCTTTGCTGAAGCTGCTCCAGATATCAAGGTTGAAACCTACCGCAATGGCAGCTCCGGGCTCTTGAAAAGCAGACGTATAGTAAAATTTGGTGATGTTGTGAAATCCAAAGGCCAGATCATTCCACGGACCGACCCATTCAGACGCATCAATATTGCCCTGACTGAGGGCCAGATAAATCTCGCCACCGGCTTTGGTCACAGGAGTTGCACCAAGACGCTTGAGAACTTCGCCGCCCAATCCCGGAATACGCATTCTAAGACCTTTAAAGTCTTCCAGACTGTTGATTTCTTTTTTGAACCAACCGCCCATCTGAACCCCGGAATTGGTACAGGCCAGAGCTTTGATATTAAATTTCTGCGATAACTCATCCCATAAGGCCTGCCCACCGCCATAGTTTAGCCATTGGCTCTGCTCCATGGCTGTGAGACCAAAAGGTACAGCGGTGAAGAAAGAAAAAGCTTTATGTTTACCCTGCCAATAATATTCGGACCCATGATACATATCGGCCTTGCCCCCGCGTACCGCGTCGAACGCTCCAAGGGGTGGCACCAGTTCATTGCCGGCATAAACCTTGATTCGGATGCGGCCATCGGTGGCTGTTTCAACATCTTTGGCAAATTCCTCAGCACGGGTGCCAAGGCCGGGAAATTTTTTCGGCCATGTAGTGACCATTTTAAGCTTTCGCTTGCCCGTCGCATAAGCTGGCGCAGACAAACCCGCAGATAGCCCAACTGCACCAGCCGTTGCGGTTGCAGTTGTTTTAAGAAATGAGCGACGCTTCATAAAAATTTTCCTATTTTATAATATTATGATTTTTACGCT
>JAESPY010000212.1 GCA_016765435.1 Emcibacter sp. | reverse complement strand
CCATTTCGTTGTTGCTATCATTCAGTAACTGTCCATACAGGATATATAAACTAGACGCCGGATAGGGTCGAAAATGGCACCGTCGGCATTCTTTCCTATGGAAACATATCCTTTATCCATGCCGTTTTCGGCTTTTGTCAGTTTTGCCATGCCGTTGTGGCAGGCAGAGATCAGTAAGCCAGTGACGTCATCATACGCAATTCCTGTTGGCTCAATGCAGCCGGGCATATGGAAACGTGCCTGAACCGAAAGCGTTTTTACATCGATGACCGCAATTTCGGCAGTGTCTTCAATATTGATATAAACGCGGCCCTTGCCATCCGAGGTCGCGGCTTCGGGTTTGCCGCCCATTGGGATTGTTTTGATGACTTCTCTTCGGTGTATATCGATGACGGTGACATCTTCACTGGCACCGTTCATAACAAAAACCAGACCGCTGGTTTTGTCATATAAAGCCCCATCAGGCTCTTTTCCTGTTGGTATTGTGGCAATGATTTCACCTGTATGGCGATTGAATAGGGCGGCATGGTTGTCCCCCCAAATCGTACTTAACATCAATTCTGATTCTGGAATTATCAAGACGGCGGCAACATCATTGGCCTCCATGAGCTTTGGAATGACGGTATTGGTTTTTAGGTCAATAGCAAGAACACCATACTCCCGGCCAACAAATATACGCCGCGTCACCGGGTCTATGGAAATATAGTCATATCCGCCGTCCGGCCCTTTATATCTTTCAGCGATAGCGTAATCATCGGCGGCGGCACATTGATATGCAGCACAAATGGGGAATGTAATAATACCAAAAGCTATCAGAATATTTTTGATCATAGGGAACCTTTATGCTCTATTTTTGGCTATGGATTGCCAAGAGTAACTAAATGCGTTGATTATTGAGGAGTATAGATTATATGGATGTTAAAATTCTGTTTTAAGGGGCCAATTAATTGACAATCTGGGCCACAAACTTTCTAATTTTTTGCAGGAAATGAGAGGGCGCTTCATAAATGAGAACGCGTCTTATTAAGGTTTGGCCCTATCACGATAATATAAGGCTCTTTTTATAAAGTTAAGCCTTGTCAGTGAAGGCATACTGAATAGGGCATAAAGTCTTGTTCCGTTTTAGGCGGGATACAAATTGAAAGGGAAGAAAATGCACATAAATATTAATAAAAATTCAGGAGACTCACTTCATTTAAAGCGCAGAATGCTTGGAAGTGCAGCCTTGTTTCTGGCTACAGTAACGCCATTGGCTGCTGGAGCTGCGGAGAGCGATAATGACAAAATGGATCTGGAAGAAATTGTTGTTACGGCCCCTGAATATGTCTCCATGGGTGGACAATCAGCTTCAAAGTCAAATCGAGCACTTATTGAAACACCGCAATCTGTTACGGTTATTTCCCGGGACCAGATTGACCTTCTGAGCTGGAACAGCTTGCAGGAATCTGTCAGATATACCGCTGGTGTTGTTGGTGAAAACTTCGGCCCGGATGAACGTTATGACTGGCTGACATTGCGCGGTTTCAACCCTGTTCAATATATCGATGGTCTTCAGGCCCCTATTGGATCAGTTTCAAATGTCGGTACGGATCTTTATGGTTCCGAAACGGTTGAAATACTAAAAGCCCCTTCCCCAGTGCTTTATGGTTTGACACCTCCGGGTGGTATTGTGAATATGACCAGTCGTCGTCCTGAGCAGGAATTCAGTGGTGAAGCCGGTGTTCAATACGGTAGCCATGATCATAAACAGATTAACGCTGACTTTACCGGACCCTTGAGTGATATGGTTTCGTTTCGGGTGACAGGCCTGTACCGGGACCGGGGGACACAGGTTGACTTTGTTGCTTCAGAGCGGCTTTATCTGGCACCTGCTGTGACGGTGGATTTCTCGGAAGATACAGAGATCACATTCCTTGCCTATTACCAGAAAGATGATATTGCCAATGCATCCAGTGGTTTCTTGCCTGCGGCAGGAACGCATTTTGATAACCCATTGGGCCAAATTCCGGTCAGTTTCTCAACTGGGGAACCCGGCATAAACAGATATAACCGCGAGCAATATGGTGTTGGTTATGATTTCTCCCATAACTTTGGCGAAGGCTTTTCACTTGAGCAGAACTTTAAATATTTCCGGGCTGATACAGAACAGCGCGGAACTTATGGTCAGGGTTATGTCGATGCGGATTTTGATGGTGTGCCGGATGATTACCGGACTATAAATCGGGCGACTTTTCCTTTTGATGAGGTGGTTGATTCTTATAACTTTGATACCAGAGTAACTTATGCTGTGGACACAGGGTCAATCGAGCATGACATTTTAGTCGGCTTTGATTATCGCAGATATAAAGCGATCTCTGCATATGGTTTTGCGTCTTCAACATATCCTGCGGGTTCTGTGCCTACTCTGGATGTGTTTAATCCGGTTTATGGTGTGCCTTTCACCGATCCGGCTGCAGACATTCCTTATACCGATCAGGTACAGAAACAGGCTGGTATTTATGTGCAGGATCAGGTGACGATTGACAAATTTGTCGTGACCCTGAGCGGACGCCATGACTGGGTGAAGACAAATAATGCAGGTGTTGAAGTTAATGATAAAAGCTTTAGTTACCGTGCGGGTCTAAACTATATTTTCGATAATGGTTTTGCGCCGTATATTCAGGCCGCTAAATCTTTCCAGCCTATTTCGGGTTCAAACTTTTCCGGTGATGCTTATAAGCCAAGTACCGGGGAGCAATTTGAAGCGGGTATCAAATATGATGGCCGGGCGCTGAGGGATGGGATTAAATTATTTGCCTCCGCCGCCTTTTATACATTGAAGCAGAAAAATGTATTGATTGCCGACCCTGATCATCTGTTCTTCCAAATTCAGGAAGGCGAAGTAAAAGTTGAAGGTATTGAGTTGGAGCTGGTGACGCGTATTGATGAACGTGTTAGCATTAACGCGTCTTATACTTACACAGATGCGTTCCTTCCGGCTGTGTCCAAGCATAAGGCTTCTCTGTTGGTTGATTATACGCAACAAACAGGTGATCTGGCTGGATTAGGTATGGGAATTGGTGTGCGTTATATCAGTTCTATATTTGGTGATGCCGCGAACCTGATACGTACGCCGGGTGTTACATTGTTTGATGCATCCGTGCATTATGATACCGAAGAATGGCGTTTTGCCGTCAGCGCAAGCAATCTGTTTGATAAGACATATGTGGCCCGTTGCAGCGGCATGGAGGATTGTTTCTATGGTACAAACCGCATCGTTACAGGGTCTGTAACACGTAAATTCTAATCTAATTATAGTACAATGCCCGCGATTATTTATCTGGTCGCGGGCATTCTTTGTTTTAACGGATAATATTATAATAATTTGCAATAGGTGTTTTATTGATATGAAAAATTTTATAAGAAATTTTTGTCTTGTGCCAATTTTGGCATTTTCGTCTTTTCTTGCCGTAACGTCAGCTTCCGCGGACGATTCAAAAGAAAAATTGGTCGAGATATTTCGGATAGCTCCCGGCCAACATGAAGCTTTTCTCAAGCATATTGCTTTAACGGATGAAGTTAATCGTCGGGCTGGTTTGCCCGCGCGGGACCTTTACGTGCATTCGAACGGGAATGGCTGGGACTTTATGATTATTCAACCCGCCCATACCCCAGAAGATAAACGTGAAGCGCTTGATAAGGCGTGGGATGAAATGAATATGCCGTCTGGTATTAATTACTTTGTTGAAATCCGGAAATTTATTGCGGATCACAATGATACATTTGCAACAGGACCAATCACGGCCAAAGAATATCTTTCCGGTCTGAAAAACAAAGAGTAATGTTGAGGGCTGGTAGTCGCTAGAGAGCGATCACCAGTCTGCTTGAAATCTAACGCCAATGACATTTCCTGTGGTTGAAATCATGTTGTTGGCGTTATAATTGACGTAATTTAACTGTATTCGAATATGATCTGTCGGTATCCAGTCCACCCCAAATGTAAAGCTTTTGGCAATGGGGTTTTGTTGGGGAAGAGCTTGGACAATATCATTTCCCAAATCAAGATAACTATATCGTGCCGAAAGACCTATCGCGCCGTACCCGCCCTCTTTTATTGATTTATGAGGGTGTACACGACCAAATGCCCCGACCGAACCGTTATAATTTCTTTGCTCGCCTGTGATAAAGTAAGTGGCCGATGCATAGGCACCCCACATTGCCGCATGCGTATTATCAATCATATTAAGGTCTGCGCGGGTATATTCGGCCTGAGCGGAGAAACTATTCCAGATTGTGGCGATTTCCACACCCGAAACCATGTAATGGTCGGCCTCAATATTTCCCGTATCAATAAATTTAGCACTATTGATTCTGATTTCCGGTTTGTCGGAAAATCGAATAAAGTCTTCGCTTTCCTCGCGGTAATATGTTGAGGCCCCCACATGCAAAAGACGGCCGTTTTCCATAATCGGAGCCCATGTGACGCGGCTGTTGATGCCCCAGCCATCCGTATTTCTTGACACTTTGGTCGCATGATCACCCATCAGGCCAATGTGGAAGGTCCAGTTGTCTCCATATGTAAAGACGGATATGCCCAATTTCCCACCCGCCCCGGATTCGAAAAATCCTGATACCATCGACCGTTCCATAAACGGCACATATATATCGCTCGTTGCGGAGACCAGAGAATGGTATATTTTATGTTGCCCAACTGTGATTTTCACATGATCAATACCGTTATATTGAATGAAGCTATCATCAAGTTTAATATTTTCACCGTCGGCTAAATCCACCAGAAGTTGATAAGAAAAGTCCGAGGTCATATTACCATAAGCCCCGATTCTGGCGCGCCTGAATTTGGTTCCGCTGTTAAAGTTTTGCGCAGGAGAATCTTCAAAATATTTGGCCGCGTCAATTTGTAATCGGCCCCGAATATTTACGGTTAAATCATCATCCGCGACAGAAACCATTGGTAGGGTTAAACCGGCCATCATCAAGGCTGTATTGATCACGTTTTTCTTTACCATATTTTGCGCTCATCTCTTTATAATATATAATGAATTTATGTGATGATTAACCCTATGAAAAGTGATTTTCAACTAAATATTACACTTAATTTTCAGATAAAAAATATGGCTCATTCGCTAAGAATTTGGACCCGAAAAGACAAGTATGAGGGGAAAAATACTATAGTATATACCGACTCATTTATCAGGGAGAGACCTATGCATAACCTTTTATTAAAGGTGCATAAATATACAAGTTTAGCATTCGTTGTCATATGGCTGATTCAGATAGTGTCCGGCCTATTGATGGTCTTTGCCCCTGAAATTACGGAAGCAAGATTTAGCAAACCCTCCGTTCCTCTGAATATGGCGGCGTTTGAAAAAAGCATGTGGGCACAGCATGCGGCCCATCCCGCGTGGGAGCCGCAGACAATTTACACGACAAGCAAAGAATCTACCCGTTTTGATGTCTATTTCTATCATGAGGATTCAGATGAGATCGGCTCTCGCGCCATACGCATTGACGGCGATGGTGAGATATTGGCCGACCGGATGATGAAACAGGATATTCTGAACAGAACCGCTGAATTTCATGAAATGCTATGGATAGACGATTATGGATATATCATTCTTGGCATAAGTGGCATTTTACTTTTCTCCAATATGATCCTTGGCGTGAAGTTCATATGGCCCATGCGCCAGAAATGGAAAAGTTTTTTCAAACTCTCCGCGCAAGACCGAAAACATATAAAGCTTTATAAATGGCACCGGTTGCTTGGGTTTTGCCTGGCTCTTCCGGCTTTGTTTGTTGTGTTAACGGGTATTCTTAATATATGGCTGGATGACTTTAAGGATATATTTGGCAACCCTTGGGCCGCCCCGATTGTGGAGGCTGTGGCAGATTTTGATAATAAGCAGAAAATCACCTTGACCGATGCGGTGGGGATTGCCTTTAGCACGTATCCGGGGGCCACATTATCTATCATATCATTACCGTCTTCGGATGACCCCTATTATATGATCCGTCTGTTACAGGACGGGGAGATACGGGAAATCTATGGTAATACCAAGATGTATATTGGTGCGCTGGACGGGGCTATTCTGGCTAATTATGATCAGATGTCCGCTTCTGTGAAGGCAAGTATTTTCAGTTCCTTCTTTTCTTTGCATCTGGGGACACCGCTCGGGATGTTGGGGCGTATATTGGTATTTGTGACGGGCGTATTAATGATTATACTGGGCGGGTTCGGGATTACCTTATGGTGGGCGCGCCGTTCAAAAAAACGACAAAAACAGAAGGCGTAAAATAAAGGCGTTATGATGAAAAAGTATTTATTATTAGCTGTTTTCCTACTGGGGCTCGGCAGTGCGTATGTCATTAATGCGATAAGGTCAAACACTTTTGAACCTCTCGCTGTCTCATTGGATGTGAATCCCAGCACCTATAAACCAATCGCGTCAGTTCCGGTTGTCATTCGCGGTGTCACGCTGTTGGACGGTGTGGGCGGACAGGCGCAGAATGTGGATATTCTGCTTGAACGCGGTCAGATAAAATTGATCGGAGAAGGCATAGACGCTCCGCAAAGCAGTATGGAAATCGATGGGACCGGGCGTTATATAACACCGGGCCTGATTGATGTTCATACCCACCTCGGCACTGCATCCCTGCCTTATACAACGGGAGATGTTAGTAACTGGGATGTGAATGAGGCCACGAATGCTATGACTCCCCATGTTCGTGCGGAACATGCCATCTCGCCCCAAGACCCTTCTCTTTTTGCGGCGTTGGCTGGTGGTGTGACGACATTTCAGGTTTTGCCCGGCTCATCAAATCTTGTCGGGGGGCTTGGCGTTGTTATGAAGAATGTACCCGCCCCAACCCCGCAGGCCATGAAGTTTCCAGATGCGCCTTACGGCTTGAAAATGGCCTGTGGCGAGAATCCAAAAAGTTACGGTGAACAAGACAAGGCCCCCGGCAGTCGCATGGGGAATGTAGCACTTCAGCGGCAGGCATGGATCGATGCCAAAACATATGACGCTGACTATCGTGCGGGCAAACGGTCACGTGATTTAGGGCTAGAGACATTGGCCGCCGCCCTCAAGGGGGATGTGAATATACATATTCATTGCTACCGGGCGGATGACATGGCAACGATGATTGATATGGCCCATGAGTTCGGTTTTCAGATCACGGCCTTTCACCATGCGGTTGAGGCCTATAAAATCCCGGATTTATTAAGAGAAAATGATATATGCAGCGTCGTTTGGAGCGATTGGTGGGGGTTTAAGCTGGAAGCTCTTGATGGTATTCAGGAAAATGCCGCCTTTCTGGAAGCCGCGAAAGCCTGCGTAGTGATACATTCCGACCTTCCTGTCATTGGTCAGATGCTGGTGGTTGAAACGGCAAAAGCACTGGCTGCAGGCCGCAGAGCAGGCCTTAGCCTTAGCACGGCAGAAGCCTTGCGATGGGTGACGATCAATCCGGCAAAACTCTTGGGTATTGCAGATAAAGTTGGCTCACTGGAAGTGGGGAAAAATGCCGACGTTGTTCTCTGGTCAGGAGACCCGTTCAGTATTTATAGCCGGGTTGATCAGGTATTCATTGATGGGGCGGTTGTTTATGACCGACATGACCCGGATCATATTCCCGTATCAGATATGCTCACCGGACAAAGCGCATTGGAGGGACGGCTATGATGACCCGGATATTATATCTTATTTTCTTCACGGTTATTTCGCAGACAAATACTGTCATGGCAGATGATTACCTTATCACAAATGCGCGCTTGTTCGGGGAGGGTGCCAAAGCCCTAAAAATATCGCTTTTGATAAAAGATGG
>JAESPY010000211.1 GCA_016765435.1 Emcibacter sp. | reverse complement strand
CCTGCTCTACCGCGCGGATCGCGGCCTTGGCATCAGCCCCGGCAGCGGTCATCAAATTGGCGGCCAAACCCTCTTCATCTTCCAGAATAACTTTCAGAATATGTTCCGGAGTGAACCGTTGGTGGCCTTCGCGGATAGCATAGCCCTGAGCCGATTGAATAAAGCCCTTTGTCCGGTCAGTATATTTCTCGAAATCCATGTCCCTCTTCTCCTTCAATAAAATCAACATCCTACATATAGTGTGGTATTTTTATCACACAAGAGGGTGTTTTTATTTTTAGGGTGTCTCAAGTCATAGAATAAAATTTTATCTTGAGAAATAGAAGAAGAAACAGCAACAAGGCTGGCCTGAATTTAGAAAAGCAACAGCCCAGACAATGCCAAACCCACAGATTTCCTGTTAAAGACCCTCATGAATGAGGGTCCTTGGGATATCCATCGCTTTACCTTAAAAAGATTGGAAAAACTTCAAAGAAATAAACAAAAAATGATCTGCCTATCGGAAAAAATCCCTTAAACAGTTTCGCTATCTTTTGCTGCGGGTTTTTCAGCAGGTTTTTCAGCAGGTTTTTTTGGGGCTTCCTCGACAAGTTTTACCTTCGCAGGCCGTCCTCGCCGTTTCTTTGGCGCGGGTTTTTCAGCTGTCTTATTTTCCGTCAAGTTTTCTTTTTCTAGAGCTTTTTCTGGGGCCTTTTCTGTTTCTGCCGTACTAGGCTTTTCCGGAGCATTGGTTTTTTCCGGCGTGCTGGCTTTTTTCGGCGTATTGGCCTTATCCAAAACTTTCCTCGGAGTCCTCTTCGGCGCTTTTTCCGCTACTGGCTTTTCAGCCACTGGTTTAGACGCTGGTTCAGACACCGTCTCTTTCGCATTTTTCTCTGACCCGCTCAGGTCAAGAGTCAATTCACCAGCCTTATCAGGCGTGCCTTGCTTTTCAGTCTCTTGTTTTGGATCCTGAGGTTTGGTCTGCTGATTCTGATGACCATCATGCTGGCTATTGTCTTTGCCAGAGCCCTTTTCCAATGCCTCTGCTTTACGGGTTTGTTCCGCAGCAGCAGAATTTTCCTGACGCTCAGCCTCGGCCTCCGCCTCTTCTTTTCTAGCCCGTTCCTCTTCCCGTTTGACCAGATTAGCCGCTTCCACAGCCGCAAATTCGGCGTAAATACGGTAATAATGGTCGGCATACTGGTTTAAGGCTTCAAATTCCAACCGGTCCATTGACCGTTTTTCCTGCGCCAGAGATTTATATTTCTCATAAAGCTGTTTCGCATTTCCCCGCAGGCTTCCCGCAGGACCGCGACTGTCCATTTGCCGGGTTGGCGAATTGGATTGCTGATTCCGGTTCTGATTATGGCGACCTTTACCACTTCTCTTCTGGTTATTATGCTGATTAGGCTTGTTGTGGTGGTTAGGGCGACCTTGCCTATTATGCCGGGGATTCTGATTTTGCTTCATAAAAACAACGCTAAATAAGGGCTATCTAAACATGGCCTGTTCACAATCTGCCGTGCGAACCATCCTTGTAGACAGCGGTTACGTTTTCAAATATTAAATATCTGGGGTTTATTTGCCGGGGTCTTATTTGTAATAATCCGCCCGGACCCTACACTCCCTCAAGAGTGCTTGTAGTTTACCCTGATCGGCCCCGAATGCCAACTTTATTTTTCACATCTGGCGATTATTTCAGTAATTCAGAGCAATGCATCGATCTCGCCCGGCCAAATCCGCAATAATCCGAATGTTTTTCGCCCCGGCCTTCGTGAAAATACCCCTGATATCTGCGGCCTGTTTATGACCAATTTCCAAAAAAACAGCGGCCCCGGCTGTCACAAGATTTGGCAAAATATCCGCCAGCCTTTTATATTCCAGCAAGCCTTCCTCCTCTGCAAACAAGGCCATATGCGGTTCATACTCCCGCACATCCGGGGACAGATCCGGCTTTTCCCCATGAGCGATATAGGGCGGGTTACATAGAATAATGTCAAAACCCGCAGAGGACGGTAATTCTTCGGCCCAGTCACTTAATATAAAGTCACATCTGTCCAAAAACCCGAGCCGTTCGGCATTATCCCGCGCACAGGCCAGTGCTTTATCCGACAGGTCAATGCCCACACCGGAACTATTGGGCAATTCAGACATCAGAGAGAGCAGCAAACACCCGCTTCCCGTACCCAAATCCAGAATTTTCACGGGCCTTTCCCTGTCGGGAAGCGTTTTCAGCGCCGCCTCGATCAAAGTTTCGCTATCGGGCCGAGGGGTCAGACAATCCCGGCTGACCTTGAACGTCAGACTCCAGAAATCTTTTTCACCCAAAATCTGAGATATAGGCTCCCGTGCCAACCGCCGCAGAAGAAGATGCTGAAAATTTTCAGCAGGCACATCCCTCACCTCCCGGTCTGGCTCCAGCATAATATCCAGCGCACTAAGCCCCAAGGCCACCTGCAACAACAGGTCCACATCCAACTGCGGGCTATCACTTCCCCCCGCTTCCAGCTGGCCAATGGCTTTCCGCCGTATCTCTCTTAACGTCATCACATTTATTCATTTCAGTTTAGGACCCAGAATGTTATGCTCCTCTCATACCATAATGAGAAGATCGATGAAAACGCACAAATTTATTTTTACCTCTATCCCCGCCATAAGCGCTATTGCACTGACAGTGGTCCTCAGCCTGACCTCTATGGCCACCGCACAGGAACAGCCGTCAAAAGACACTCTGTTCCTTCAAAAGATACAGGATCACCTGACAAACGTCAGCGGTATCAAGGACAGTAAGATTACCGTCATTGTCACCACGGATTCCAAACGGAAAATTGATCTGAGCCCCACCAGTATCAGCCTGTCCTATGGTTTTCTGAAACATCTAAGAACCGCAAACCAGCTTGTAGCGACTTTGGCCCATATGACCGCCCATATCGCGCTTGATTATGTTGCGCCACCGCCCCTGCCCGATGACATCAAAAACCCCAAAGGCAAAACATCCACTGGGGACTATTTAAAATCCGCTGTCCGGCCCAAATATCCTGACGAAGGAAATATTCCCCAAGCCACCGGATCTTTCCACCGAGAAGGCGCCCAGGTCCTCGAACGACCCCGCTATCAGAATAAAGACTATGACTATGCGGTGAATAAGGACGACATCATTAAAGCGGAACATGAGTTGGAAGTGGACAAGATCACCGATAAAATTATGCGCCACGCGGGCTTCTGCCCTTCGGATTACAGCCGTATGCTGCGTTATTTTTATGAAAATCCGCAACTGATTCTGGGTAACACACATTTCGCTCTGGATGCAGACGGCTGGCAACGGCTGGATGCGGTGAATCATCGGGCCAACCCCACCACCATTTGTAATGCGGAACAAATCGCCCAGACCACACAATATGCCCCGGCCTTTGACCAGTTCACCGTTAAAATACGGCAGGCCTTACGGAAAAAGTCTGATTAACCGTTCATTTCCGCCAGAAGCGCTGCCTGATCTTCGGTAATCAGACTGGTGATCACTTCTTCCAACCCGTCCCCGGCCATAATCTGATCCAACTTATAAAGGGTTAAGTTAATACGGTGATCCGTCACTCGGCCCTGCGGGAAATTATAGGTTCTGATACGGCCTGAGCGATCACCACTGCCGACCTGTTCCCTGCGTTCTGCGGCCCGTACCGCGTCCCGTTTCGCCCGTTCCGCGTCATATACACGCGCCATCAGAACTTTCATGGCTTTCTGTCGGTTCTTTAGCTGAGATTTTTCGTCCTGCTGCTGGACGGTGATTCCGGTGGGAATATGGGTCATGCGCACCGCACTGTCGGTGGTATTCACACTTTGACCGCCGGGGCCACTGGCCCGGAAAATATCAATGCGGATATCCTTGTCATCCAGCTTGATATCCACTTCTTCCACTTCGGGCATCACCGCAACCGTCGCCGCAGAGGTATGAATACGACCGCCAGTTTCCGTATCCGGCACCCGTTGCACCCGATGACCGCCGGATTCATATTTAAGCTTGGCAAACACGCCCTTGCCAGAAACGGAAATAATCACTTCCTTGAAACCGCCCGCATCACTGGCCGATGAACTCACGATGTCAAATTTCCAGCCTTCAAGCTGGGCATGGCGTTGATACATACGAAACAGGTCCCCGGCAAAAAGCGCAGCCTCATCACCGCCGGTCCCGGCCCGGATTTCAAGCAAAGCGTTTTTATCATCATCCACATCTTTCGGCAGCAGCATGATTTCCACCGCCCGCTCAAGGTCGGGAAGATTCTTTTTCAGGTCCGGCAGTTCCATTTCCGCCAGTTCCTTCATCTCCGCATCGCTGCCATCTTCGATGATTTCTACCAGATCGGCCATTTCCCCGACCATGGACAGATAATCCTGCGACGCCTTCACAATGGGCGTCAGGTCAGAATATTCTTTGGATGTGCTGACGATCTGTTCCGATGTCATTTCCGCCGCCTTGGACATCATATGTTCCAATTCCGCGTGACGGGTGATCAATTGTTCCAGTCTATCTCTTGGTATCATAT
>JAESPY010000210.1 GCA_016765435.1 Emcibacter sp. | reverse complement strand
GAAAGCGAGCTTTTTGGCCATGAAAAAGGCGCTTTCACCGGGGCTGTTGCCCGCCGGATCGGAAAATTTGAGGAAGCCAATGGCGGCACCCTACTGCTGGATGAAATCAGCGAAATGGACGTGCGCCTGCAAGCAAAGCTGCTCAGGGTGATACAGGAACGTGAAGTTGACCGGGTCGGTGGGTCTGGGTCCGTAAAAATTGACATCAGGATCATCGCCACCACCAACCGGAATTTGGCCGAAGCGGTCAAAGATGGTACTTTTCGCGAAGATTTGCTGTTCCGGCTCAATGTGATCAACCTGAACATCCCCCCCCTGAAAGACCGGCCAGAAGATACCCGTGCTCTGTGCAAGCATTTTGCGACGCGCTATGCTGAATTTAACGCATTGCCCCTTAAAAATATTACTGATAGCGCCATGAAAGTTCTGATCAATCACAATTGGCCCGGCAATGTGCGTGAACTGGAAAATACTATTCACCGAGCCGTCCTGTTGACCAGTGGCACAGAGATCGAAGCCTCTGACATCGTTCTGCCCGATGGTAAACCCCATATAGAAATTCAATCCGGGGCTTCTCTGGATGGCCGGAAAACTCCGGAAGGCACAGAACCCCTTGCCGCGACCTCTCTGATTGGGCGAACTGTAGCGGATGTGGAAAAAGATCTTATTATCGATACCCTGAAACATTGTCTGGGCAATCGTACCCATGCGGCAAATATTCTTGGTATTTCCATACGAACCTTGCGAAACAAGCTTAATATATATATGTCTGACGGCGTGAATGTACCAGGTCCAGGAACACCTCAAGTTCCGAATTTATAATAGCAGTTGAACCCCTTAAGATAAGAAACAGTCACAGTCTATGAGCGACACGGCCACCAATAACCCTTCCGGTAATCTCGGAATTATGGATCAGTTAGCCAAACGGTCCGACATCATCATGGCGATTGGTGTTGTTCTGATTCTGGTCATTCTGTTCCTGCCCATGCCGCCTTGGTTGCTGGACGTCGCGCTGGCCATATCCTTTACCTTTTCGGTTACGGTTCTGATGACCGTTCTGTTTATCCAGACCCCACTGGAATTTAATACCTTCCCGGCGGTACTTCTGCTGACCACCATGCTCAGGCTGGCGCTTAATGTGGCCTCAACCCGACTAATTCTCAGCAATGGACATACCGGCCCCTCGGCGGCCGGGCATGTGATCGAAGCCTTTGGTAATTTTATCATGGGCGGTAATTTCATCATCGGTATCATTGTCTTTTCCATTCTCCTTATCGTGAATTTCATGGTGATCACCAAAGGTTCTGGCAGAATCGCCGAGGTTGCAGCCCGGTTCAGTCTGGACGCCATGCCCGGCAAACAAATGGCCATTGATGCCGATTTGTCCTCTGGTTTGATTGATGAGGATCAGGCCCGGACCCGCCGGAAAAATCTGGAAGATGAAAGCACCTTTTTTGGCTCCATGGACGGCGCGGCGAAATATGTTCGCGGCGATGCTGTTGCCGGACTTTTAATCACCTTTATCAATATCATCGCCGGTATGATTATCGGGGTGGCTCAGAAAGACATGTCCTTTAGCGAGGCCGCTAATACCTATACGCTCCTGACAGTCGGCGATGGATTGGTCAGCCAGATTCCGGCCCTGATCGTTTCCACCGCCGCCGGACTTCTGGTCACCAAAGCCGGACTTTCCGGCCGGACAGATAAAGTCATGTTCAGACAATTCGGTAATTATCCCCGCGCTCTTGGGGTCAGTTCCGGCATGTTGCTCTGTCTGTCTCTGCTGCCCGGCATTCCTTTCCTGCCTTTTGCTATTCTTTCCGCGCTGCTCGGCATTACTACCGTTGCCCTCAGCCGACAGCAAGACGAGCGCGCACAGGCCAAGATACAGGCCGTTGAGGAAAAAGAACAACAAGTCGAACATGTGGAAGAACCCATTACCACGGCCCTGACCATTGATCCCATTCGCCTTGAGTTGGGGTATGGTCTTCTGCCGTTGATCAATGATGATACCGGAATTCGCCTGACCGATCAGATCAAAGCACTCCGGCGGCAACTGGCAACGGATATGGGTTTTGTCATGCCCTCTGTGCGTATTCTGGACAATATGCAGCTTCCTGCCAATAATTACGTCATCCGACTTAAGGAAACCAATGCGGGCAATGGTACGATCCAGCCTAATATGCTGCTGGTGATGGACCCGCGCGGCGAACCGGTTGCTCTGCCCGGTGAAGAAACACTGGAGCCTGCGTTCCAATTGCCCGCCACATGGGTCGATAAAAGCATGAAAGAAGAAGCCTCCTTCCGGGGCTATACGGTTGTCGATGCCGCCACAGTTATCACCACCCATATTACCGAAGTCATCAAGGATAACATGCCCGAGCTATTATCCTATGCGGAGGTCAAGAAACTGCTGGATGATCTCGCTACCGAACATCAAAAACTGATCGCCGATCTGGTTCCAACCCTGATTACCCAAAGCGGTGTCCAACGGGTTCTGCAAAACCTGCTGAGCGAAAGGGTATCCATCCGCGATCTGCCGACCATTCTGGAAGGTATTGCCGAGGCCTGTGGCTATACCCAAAACATTGTTATGATAACCGAACATGCCAGAACCCGCCTCGCCCGGCAAATAAGCTACGAGAATGCTGATCAGGAAGGCGTAATCCCGTTGGTAAACCTGTCACCGGAATGGGAACAGGCCTTCATGGACAGCCTTGTGGGCGGCGGCGAAGAAAAACAACTGGCCATGGCCCCCAGCAAATTACAGGAGTTCATTGGTCTGGTGCGGATGACGTTCGAGGATCAGGCCCACGCCGGGGAGTTGCCCGTATTACTCACCAGCCCCACGATCCGGCCCTATGTGCGTTCCATCATCGAACGCTTTCGTCCGGCCACTGTGGTCATGTCACAAAATGAAGTCCACCCAAAAGTTAAAATCAGGACGCTTGGTCAAATCTAGGATCAGGTCGAGGAACAAACCCCGCCATGCGGTTAAAAATATTCACTGCCGATAATATGCAAGCCGCCCTGCTGATGGTGCGGGAAGCGCTGGGCAATGACGCGATCATCATCGATACGACGGAGGAAAAAGGCAAAGTCAAGGTCACCGCAGCCATTGAAATTCCGGTAGCCAAAGTCTCTGCCCGAAAAGCCTCTAAACCCCGGCCTAAACCGGCCCCTGTCAAAAAATCTCTGAAAGAACTACAGCAGGATGAGCAGAGTGAATCCGTCAACCTGTCCCATTTCCTCAGCCACCATGACATCCCGAAAGTCATGATGAAACGCATATTGGAAACGGCGTTTGTGAAATTTCTGGCTGGCGAGGATGGCATTGGCCTCAAAAGTGTCTTGATAAACTCACTTTGCCATGGGACTTATTTAGAAG
>JAESPY010000209.1 GCA_016765435.1 Emcibacter sp. | reverse complement strand
CCGACACCCAGGCCAGATTATATAGCCCGCCCATCAGGGTTACGCTGTCCGGGTGATTGCCCAGAATTGAGAGGGTGAAGACGGTCATATTGGCGATGCCATGCTCAAACCCGGCGGCGACAAAGGCAAACAGGCACCAGAAAATAAGCAGGCATTTTGCGGTATCGCTTTTGGTTTTGGCGCACATCCAGATCGCCAGACATATGAGCCAATTACAGATAATCGACCGGGCAAGAAGTTCTGTGATGCTGCTGTTCATCTTGGCGCTGGCGGTGGCATGAATCAGACTGGCCGGGTCATCCAGCCAGCCCCCTCCGCCGCCGGCGACAAACAGGATCGACAGCAACATGGCCCCGAACAGATTGCCATACCAGCAGATAATCCAGTCTTTGAGCACGGCGAAGACCCCAACCTTGCCATAGAAAAAGCCAAAAGTCATATACATGGTATGGCCGGAAAAAAGTTCGGCTCCGGCAAAGACAATCAGGGTCAGGGTAATGCCAAAAAAACACCCCATAATCAATTTCTGAGAAGCGGGGTCGGCATCATTGCCAAGGGTCATGATAAGAATAAGGCCAATCCCCACATAGGCCCCGGCCATCATGGTGGAAATAAAAAAGCCCAGAGGGTTTTGCCGGAAATAGCCGATCTTATCGACAGCAATCTCTGAAAATTGTTGTGTTATATCCTTATGCACATGATGCTCCCTGTGCGTTTTTTAGGCGTATGGTGATTTTTTAAGCATCACGGTAAGGGGCTGTCGGGCCAAATGATATGACACAGATCAATAAATCTCAGGCAATGCCCAATTATTGGGCATATTTGGTCAATAGGGGCTATTTGTCGCCATAGAGACGCGCTGGATCAATGGTCACATCCTGTGTGATTTTAAGACCATCCGGGGTGATCTCATGATAAAAACAGCTTCGGCGCCCGGTGTGACAGGCAACGCCCTTTTGGTCAACGATCAGCAATATGGTATCCTGGTCACAATCATAACGGAAATGCTGCAAGACTTGAACTTGACCGGATGTTTCGCCCTTGCGCCATAAGGATTGCCGGGACCGGGACCAATAGCATACCTGACCCGTGGTGAGCGTTTCGCGGATGGCGTCTTGATTCATCCAGGCCATCATTAAAATTTCACCGTCATCTCCCTGTTGGGCAATGGCGGGAATCAGGCCCTTGTCGGAAAATTTCATTTCGGCCAGAGATTTTGCGATAATTTCTTCCGGGATAGGGCTAAAAGGCTGGTTTTTCATAGCTGTCTTGCTCATTTTTTACGCTGTTCGTTCAGGAGGGCTTGTAAAATTCCTTAAATAAGGCCACTATTGACCCGTTGGGGAAAGATATAACATATCACAAAAAAGAAAAACTGCTAATGTCTGCACATAGTCATGATCATGATAAATGTATTGAGGATGCGTTGCATGCCGCCGGGGAGATTTGCGCGGCACGTGAGACCCGTTTCACGCCTCTGCGCCGACAGGTTCTTGAGTTGGTCTGGAGCAGTCACAAGCCGGTGACGGCCTATGCGCTTTTGGATATGTTGAGCAATACGGGCAAAAAAAGAGTGGCCCCGCCAACGGTTTACCGGGCGCTGGATTTTCTGATGGAAGAAGGCTTTGTCCATCGGCTTGAATCCCTGAACGCTTTCATCGGTTGTCCCGACCCGGTCCACAAGCATCAAGGTCATTTTCTGATTTGTCGCGATTGCCGGACAGTGACGGAGCTTGGCGATGCCAAGTTAATGGCCTATATTTCTAAGGCGGCGCAGGCCCACGGCTATAGCTGTGAAAACAGCATGTTGGAAATTATGGGGCTTTGCGCGAATTGTCAGAATTAATCATGTCTGATACACAGCATTTGATTGAACTGGAAAATGTATCCCTGTCTTTTTCGGGTCATTCTGTTCTGGAGAAGGTCAGTTTTTCCGTTGACCGGGGAGAGATCGTCACTTTGATCGGGCCAAATGGCGCGGGTAAAAGCACCGTCATGAAAATCGCCCTTGGACTTCTCAGCCCGGATGAGGGGCAAGTACGCCGCGCCGCAGACATATCCATTGGTTATATGCCCCAGAAAATCATGATAGAGGATATTTTACCCCTGACCGTCCGGAATTTTCTGAAATTACGGCCCGGCACGACAGAGGATCACGTGACGGATGTTATGGATCTGGTGCGGATCGCCCATGTGGGGGATAGCCCGGTGCAACGGGTGTCCGGCGGTGAAATGCAGCGGGTTTTGATGGCACGGGCATTGCTGGGCCATCCTGATTTAATTGTGTTGGATGAACCGGTGCAGGGGGTGGATATCACCGGACAGGAAGAAATTTACCGCCTGATCAGTCGGATTCGCAGTGAGCGAAATTGTGGGGTTCTGATGATTTCCCATGATCTTCATATGGTTATGGCCGGCACGGATAAGGTGATTTGTCTGAATCGTCATATCTGTTGCAGTGGCGCGCCGGAAAATATTCAGGATCACCCGGAATATCATGCCTTGCTCGGTGGTCGGACCGAGGCAGTGGCGCTCTATACCCATAATCATGACCATCACCATGACAGCCATGGCAATGTGGTTGATGGTGATCACGGGGAGGGTTGTGAGCATGATTGATGATTTTATTCTCCATGCTTTGCTCGCCGGAATTCTGGTGGCGCTGGCGGCTGGACCGCTGGGCTGTTTTCTGGTCTGGCGGCGGATGGCTTATTTCGGCGATACTATTTCACATTCCGCGTTGTTGGGGGTCGGGCTTGGACTGGCCATGGGGACGGGGAGCCCGTGGGTCATTGTGGCGACCTGTGCGTTTGTGTCATGGATATTGTTAGTGCTGGAAAGGGGTGGTAAATTTTCCACCGATACGCTGCTAGGGATTTTGGCTCATAGTGCCCTGTCCATTGGTTTGATTATTATCGCGTTACAGGAAAGCCTGCGTCAGAATATGATGTTTCTGTTGATTGGGGATATTCTGGCCCTTGATGACCAGGGCCTTATAGGTATTGGCCTGATGACAGTGGGGACACTTGGCGGGTTGATCTATATCTGGAAGCCGTTACTGTCGATTACAGTGCATGAGGATTTGGCGCAGATTGAAGGGGTGAATATCCTGTTCACCAAGATTATTTATATGTTGCTAATAGCCCTTCTTGTGGCTTTTTCCATGAAGGTGATCGGGGCGTTGCTGATTACCTCTCTGATGATTATTCCGGCGGCGGCGGCTCGTAATATCGCCCGTTCTCCGGTACAGATGGCACTCTATGCCATGGTCGCTGGCAGCCTTTCCGTGGTGATGGGGATTATGATGTCCAGCCTGTGGGACCTGCCCGCTGGCCCGGCCATTGTCCTGTCCGCGTTGGTCTTGTTTTTGATAGGTCGGGTGTTACCGGGCAGATATCGGGTTTAGGGAAGCTTTTTGTGAACCGGATAGGTTTTACGGGTTTTTTTGTGAGTCGGATAGATTTATACTGGCGGCGTTGTTTT
>JAESPY010000208.1 GCA_016765435.1 Emcibacter sp. | reverse complement strand
TTAATACGAGGATAAGCCTAAGCGGAGCGCCGGCGCCTGAGGCTCAAAAAAAAGAAACCCCGCCTCTCCACTCTTCGCCACGAATACTCCAATCCGAAGCCCTAAAGGGGCGGAGGCAAGGCCGACTGGCCGCCCGAGTTAATACGAGGATAAGCCTAAGCGGAGCGCCGGCGCCTGAGGCCAAAAAAAATGACCGCACAGCGCAAAAGCTCTGGCGGTCAGTTAAATTGTCAGAACGTAAAGTTCTGACGGGGATAATGTTCCGTATGTAGCCCAAAAAACACAATTTGCCAAATATTATTTTGTTTATTTGTAAAAAACAGGGTAAATAATTTGAGAATTGGCTTTTTTTTACGATAATAATCTTTTTACGATAATAACCTTCTGGCGATAACATCGGCTTGAATCTCTGCGGCACCCTCGAAAATATTCAAAATTCTGGCATCACATAAAACTCGGCTGATCTTATATTCCAGCGCGTAACCGTTGCCGCCATGAATTTGCAGGGCATTATCGGCGGTGCTCCAGGCGACACGCGCGCCCAACAGTTTTGCCATACCAGCTTCCAGATCACAGCGCTTGTCTTCATCCTTGCGCCGGGCGGCAAAATAGGTGAGCTGACGGGTCATCATAATTTCCACAGCGGCCAGAGCGATTTTGCCGTGAACGCGGGGAAAATCAAAGATTGGTTTGCCAAATTGGATACGTTCTGTGGCATAACGCAGACCCAGTTCCAAAGCACATTGGGCGACACCCAAAGCTCGGGCGGCGGTCTGAATACGGGCGCTTTCAAAGGTGGTCATCAATTGCTTGAAACCATTGCCTTCTTCTCCGCCGAGCAGATTTTCCGCGCTGACTTTGAAATCATCAAAACCAAGTTCGAATTCCTTCATGCCGCGGTAGCCGAGAACTTCGATCTCGCCGCCGGTCATGCCGTCGGTCGGGAAGGGATTGTCATCGGTGCCGCGTTCTTTCTCGGCCAGGAACATGCTCAGTCCCTTGTAACCGGGTTGATCCGGGTTGGTGCGGGCCAGCAATGTCATGACATCGGCACGGGCCGCATGGGTGATCCATGTCTTGTTGCCAGTGATGCGGTAGCTATCGCCATCCTTCACTGCGCGGGTTTTCAGGGAACCCAGATCCGATCCGACATTTGGTTCGGTAAAGACAGCGGTGGGTAGAATTTCACCACTGGCTATTTTGGGCAGCCATTTTTTCTTTTGTTCCTCGGTGCCGCCGCCCATGATCAATTCGGCAGCAATTTCTGAACGGGTGCCCAGAGAGCCAACGCCGATATAACCGCGCGAGAGTTCTTCGGATACGATGCACATGCTGGTTTTACCCAATCCGGACCCGCCGTATTCCTCGGGAATGGTCAGGCCGAACACACCCATTTCGCTCATCTTGTCGATGATTTCCATGGGGATATAGTCGTCTTGCAAATGCCATTCGTGGGCATGAGGCGTGACTTCTTCATTGGCAAAGCGGCGGAATTGGTCCCGAATCATGGCATACATTTCATCAAGACCCAGATTGCCAAAGGCCCCCGTGTCGATGCTATGTTCAATGAGCAGGGCCAGTTTTTTCCGGTTTTCCGGCGTATTGCCGCCCTCGATCAGAGCGGTAATTTCTGGCGTGTGGAGGGTTTTCAGATGGCTGTCGTCCAGCCACATATCCTGTGCGCGGACGATTTCGCCCTGACTCATGGAAATGCCGCCGATCATCTGGGACAGATATTCACCAAAACCAATGCGGACGATCAATTCCTCTAACTCGGTAAACAGGCCATCTTTCTGCAAGGCCGTGGCCCAGTTCAAGGTCTGACGCAGGGCTTCTACATAGGTGGAAAGCCATGAAAAACCATGACAGGCATATTGGTGCTTTTCCATTTCCACGCGGTCTAGCCGACCATCTTTTATCAGATGCTGTTGCAGGCTGGTTTTGGCGGCATCGGCATATTGGGCCGCGGCTTCTACGGCTGCGGCGCAATTTTTGAATAAAGCGTCACTCATTTTTTATTTCCTGCTTCGACACAATCTTCAAAGGTATGCAGGCCGGGAATTTTGGCACTGACCAAAACCGCCATATTGCCGGGTTTATGCTTATTCTTCCACATTTTGGTGTGGGAGCGGGGAATATCTTCCCAAGAGAAAACCTCTGACATACAGGGATCAATGCGTCGTTCGATCACCAGCTGATTGGCCTGTGACGCCTGTTTCAGATTGGCAAAGTGACTGCCTTGGATTCGTTTTTGGCGCATCCAGACAAAACGGGCATCAAAGGTCAGGTTATAGCCCGTGGTCCCGGCACAGAAAACGACCATGCCGCCCCGTTTGACGACAAAACAGGATACCGGGAAAGTTGATTCGCCGGGATGTTCAAAAACGAAATCCACATCATTTCTCTTGCCAGTAATATCCCAGATGGCCTTACCAAATTTACGAACTTTCTTGCTGTATTCACCGTAGACTTTGGCATCGTCAATCGGGGGCAATTGGCCCCAACAGTCAAAATCTTTCCGGTTAATGACGCCCTTGGCCCCCAGCGACATGACGAAATCCCGCTTGCTTTCATCGGAAATTACACCAATGGCGTGGGCACCCGCTGCGGCAATCAATTGTACCGCCATGGACCCCAGACCGCCTGAGGCACCCCAGACCAGAACATTGTGGCCGGGCCGCAGGATATGAGGCCGATGGCCGAATAACATACGGTAAGCCGTGGCAAGTGTTAGCGTATAACAGGCACTTTCTTCCCAAGAGAGATGTTTGGGCCGATGCATTAGCTGCCGGGCTTGTACTTTGGCAAATTGGGCAAAGGAGCCATCCGGTGTCTCATAGCCCCAGATTTTCTGGGACGGGCTGTTCATGGGATCGCCACCGTTACATTCTTCATCGTCACCATCGTCCTGATTACAATGGACAATGACCTCGTCACCGACTTTAAAGCGTTTGACCCGACGGCCAATCTTATAGACGATACCGGACGCATCGGACCCGGCGATATGATAATCGGCTTTATGGACGTCAAATACTGACATGGGAACACCCAATCCGGCCCAGACTCCGTTATAATTAACCCCGGCGGCCATGACAAGAATCAGGACTTCGTCTGATTCGATATCCGGCACGTTGACAACTTCCTGAAGCATGGATTCTTCTGGTGGTCCTTGACGGTCCCGGCGGATGACCCAGGCATGCATTTTGGCAGGCACATGCCCAACGGGTGGAATTTCACCTACATCATAGAGGTCTTTGATCTCGAACTTTCCTTCCAGAGAATCCAGTTCAGTCTGCTCATTTTCTACGGAGTCTGTCATTTTATTCCTCGATTTTCCCTTAAACACGGATGATAACATATGCTATCATTATATTTATGTTGCACTGCAATAACAATTATATTATTTCTTAAAAAAGGTCCAGAGGGTAATTATATTTTATTTTAAGGGTATAATGACCCAAACGGCGGTTAATTTATTATTTTTATTTATGATCATTTTTCACCGGAGTTTAAGCCATGTCAATGAAAGAAATACCTCAGAAGGATAGACCGTGGCTTTTTCGTACCTATTCCGGCCATTCTTCGGCGCAAGCGTCCAACGAACTTTACCGCACCAATCTAAAAAAAGGCCAGACGGGCTTGTCTGTGGCTTTTGATCTGCCGACCCAGACGGGCTATGACAGCGACCATATTCTGGCGCAGGGCGAAGTGGGTAAGGTCGGGGTGCCGATCTGTCATTTGGGCGATATGCAAACATTGTTCAAGGATATCCCGCTGGAGCAGATGAATACCTCCATGACCATCAATGC
>JAESPY010000207.1 GCA_016765435.1 Emcibacter sp. | reverse complement strand
TTGAAGTTCTCATACCGGATGTCAATTATTTCCAGCGCGGGGGCGATGGCTTCCACCGCCAGCATAGCCTGTGCCGGACTGACCAGCCCTTCCAAAGGTTTGTTCAGCAGGAACGCAATCTCTGGCTCCACGCGGGGGTGAACAAAGTCGGAAAGGTCGATCTCGCCGCCATCTTCCACCAACATGGTATTGGTCAGACGGCCCCAGATCATTTCATCCAGACCCATCTGAATCATTTTCGCGCGAGAGGTAAAGCCCATCTTGACGCCGACCTGTATCTGACCCCGATCATAACGACGCTGTACGGACAGACGTTGTACTTCATAGGCCTGTTCCAGCGTCAAATCCTTGCCGCTTTCCGATAACTGGGGAATGGCATTGGCGTATCTTGACGCATCATCAACAAATTCTGCAATTGCATTTAGGTCCGTCATGCGACTTCTCCTTCTTCTTTTTTCTGTTTAAGTATATCGAGGGCGACATCGACGATCATATCTTCCTGACCGCCTACCATTCTTCTGGCCCCCAGTTCCACAAGGATCTCACGGGTATCAAGACCATAGGTCTCCGCCGCTGTTTCCGCATGACGCAGGAAGGAGCTGTAAACCCCCGCATAGCCCAGAGACAATGTCTCCCGGTCCACCCGCACCGGACGGTCTTGCAAAGGCCGCACCAGATTTTCCGCCGCATCCATCAGCTTGTATAGATCACAACCATGGTTCCAACCCATGCGGTCCGCCGCCGCAATAAAGACTTCCAATGGCGCATTACCGGCCCCGGCCCCCATGCCCGTCAGGCTGGCATCAACTCGTATCGCGCCGTTTTGCACAGCAACAATGGAGTTCGCCACCCCAAGGCTTAGGTTATGATGCGCATGAACTCCGCGCTCAGTCTCTGGCTTTAACACCTTATCAAAGGCCTGTAACCTGGCCGCGATATCATCCATATTCTGCGCCCCGCCGCTATCGACCACATAAACCGTGGTTGCGCCGTAACTTTCCATCATCTGAGCCTGTTGCGCCAGATGATCCGGTTCAATCATATGAGACATCATCAGAAAGCCGATGGTATCCATACCCATTTCCCGCGCTTTCTCAATATGCTGTTTTGAGACATCTGCTTCGGTACAATGGGTCGCAATACGTACAGACCGGACGCCAAGGTCATAAGCATGTTTCAGGTCCGTGACAGTCCCAATGCCCGGTAAGAGCAAGGTGGTCAGAACCGCCTTATCCAGAACATCGGCCACGGCTTCGATCCATTCCCAATCCGTATGAGCGCCAAAACCATAGTTGAAGCTAGAGCCGTTCAGGCCATCGCCATGAGCGACCTCAATGGCATCAACCCCGGCCTCGTCAAGGGCCTTTGCGATATCACGCACATGGTCGATGCCATACATATGGCGTATCGCATGCATGCCGTCACGCAGGGTGACATCCTGAATATAGAGTTTTTTATCAGTCATTTTATTTCTCTTTCTTAAGAGCGTTCAAGAGCCACGCAGGCTCCTCACATTAGTTCGGGCGACCACTTGGTCTTGCCTCACCCCTTTCAGGGCTTCGGTTATTACGCTGCCTTCCCAAATTTCAATGCGGCTATTTTCTCCCCGGTGCCCAAAGCGGCAGAGGTCATGATATCCAGATTACCCGCATAGGCCGGAAGATAATGGGCCGCGCCCTCTACTTCCAGATAGATCGAGGTCTTGATGCCTTCGAACTCGCCGTAGCCGGGAATTTTCAAGGGATTGTTGGAGCCAAAACGTTCAAACTGTACCTTTTGTTTCAGACGGTAGCCCGGAACGTATGATTGAACTTCCTTCACCATCGCCTCGACACTTTCCTCAATCAGCTTTTCATCGACCATGTCACACAGGGTGAAGACCGTATCGCGCATTAACATCGGGGGTTCAGCGGGGTTAAGAATGATGATCGCCTTGCCTTTTCCGGCACCGCCGACTTCTTCGATCGCACGCCGGGTGGTTTCGGTGAATTCATCAATATTAGCCCGGGTTCCCGGTCCTGCAGATTTGGACGAGATACTGGCGATGATTTCCGCATAATGGACTTTGGCTACTCGGTTTACCGCCGCCACCATGGGGATGGTTGCCTGTCCGCCGCAGGTGACCATATTCACATTAGGCTCATCCAGATTAGCCTCCAGATTAACCACCGGAACCGTGAAGGGACCGATCGCCGCCGGGGTCAGGTCAACAATGACCTTACCCGCCGCCCGGCAAACCTCATCATGGTGTTTATGGGCATAGGCGGAGGTCGCATCAAAGACGATTTTAATATCATCCCAGACATCAAGCTTCTGCAAACCTTCGATACCATCAGAGGTGATCGCAACCCCCATGCGTTCCGCCCGTGCAAGGCCGTCTGATGTGGGATCAACCCCCACCATAGCGCCCATTTCCAAGACATCACTCATCCGCATAATCTTAATCATCAAATCCGTACCAATATTGCCCGGACCAATAACCGCTACTTTTACCTTGCTCATTTCTCTGTTTCTCCAAAACCAAAAACATCATTTATCGCCGCTTTGGCACAGGCTTCATCGCCCTTTTCACTGCTGCCGGATACGCCGATGGCACCAACCACCTCACCGGAAAGGATGACGGGGACACCGCCCCCAAACAATGACATCCGGTCACAAGCGGTCAGGTTATCCACCACACGTGGAGCCTCATTCTGTAAATTTTCAGCAAGCTCGCGGGTATTCACCTGAAAGCTTGCCGCCGTATAGGCTTTATCCTGCGCAATTGCGGCACAGGCTGACGGCGCGCCGTCCGTCCGGCAAAATGCCGCCAGATGACCCGCCTGATCCGTCACCGCAATGGCCACATGCCATCCCTGCGTCACAGCATAGTCACATCCGGCCTTAACCAGACGTAACGCTGTGGCCGAGTTCAGGCTCGATATTTTTAAAATATGTTCCATAGTGACCTTAAACGAAAGAGGCTCTGACCGAACCCAATCCGGAAATACGAAGTTCATAAACACCCGGCCCCGTAACAGGAACCATTGGGCCAAGCGCACCGGACAGGATCGTATCCCCTGCCTTTAAGGGACGTCCTACTTTAACCATGGTCTTTGCCAGCCAAAGCGTTGCGTTCAAGGGATTGCCCAAACAAGCTGCCCCGGCGCCTGTGGATACTGGCTCACCTTGATGTTCAATCACCATACCGCAAAGATGCAGGTCAAGTTCCGACAATTGACGCGGCTCCGTACCCAAAACATACAGGCCTGATGACGCATTATCCGCCACCGTATCCATAATTTTGATGTTCCAGTCCGCAATACGACTACCAACAATTTCGATAGCGGCTACGGCATAATCAATGGCCCGCATCACATCCGTGATTGTCATTTGCTCCTGATCCAAGTCCTCTTTCAGGACAAAGGCAATCTCGCCTTCGACCTTGGGCTGTAACAGGCGGTCAAGCGGTACATCTTCTCCGTCAGCATAGGCCATGTCGGCATAAAGCATTCCAAAGTCCGGCTGGCCGACACCAAGCTGCGCCTGAACGGATTTTGCGGTCAGGCCTGTTTTGCGGCCCACTAATCTGCGTCCTGCTTTCAACCAATGTT
>JAESPY010000206.1 GCA_016765435.1 Emcibacter sp. | reverse complement strand
GTTTTGAGAGACAAGGCCACCACGATCAGCATCAGCCAGCCCAACATAGCAGACAGCCCGCCCAGAGGGATCAGGTAATGCAGAGGGAAGCCGGGAAAGATGGCCAAAAGATAAAGTATACCGCTAAAGAGCAGAATGCCGGAAACGAACAGAGCTACGGAAAGTTTCAGGAACCTCAATGATTTTACAGGGTTCTGGGCCTTTTTCTGAACCGTGGGCCAAGCCAGCGCGCAGCCGAATACTGCCAGACTGAGAATATGATGATACAGGCTGGCCTGACGGAATAATTCGGGTCCTTTGGCGCTCATATAGGGGGCGAGGGCATGGGAGCCAATGGCCCCGATAAGGACTGCTGTAAATCCACATAGGGCGGCGATGATAAGAAGGGTTTTCATCCGATAACTCCAGTTCAGATCAGAGGTTTGATAAATTAAACACTCTGGCAAAAGAAAAGCAAGGCTTTCCCCGGTCGTGGTGGGCAAAGCCTTGCTTTATGATGTAAAGAATATGTATTGGCGGGTTTAATTAACCCGGATCAGTTCAACCGTGAAAATCAGGGCCGCATTGGGCGGAATAGCGCCCGGTGATCCTTGGGCGCCATAAGCCAGATCGGACGGGATGAAGAATTTATATTTTGAGCCTTCTTTCATCAATTGGACGCCTTCTGTCCAGCCGCGAATAACCTGATTGAGACCAAAATCGATGGGCTCGCCGCGGTCATAAGAACTGTCAAATTTGGTGCCGTCGATCAGTGTGCCTTCATAATGTACGGTCACGCGGTCCGTGGCGCTGGGGCTCTTGCCAGTGCCTTCCAATAGAACTTTATATTGCAGACCGCTGTCGGTGGTCGTGATGCCGGATTTTTCCTTATTCTGTTTCAGGAATTCTTTGCCTTCGTCCACTTCAACCTTGATCAGCTCAACAATGAAAATCAGATCGGAATTTGGCGGAATGGGACCGCCGCCCTGTTCGCCGTAAGCAAGGTCTGAGGGGATGGTGAATTTATATTTTGCACCCTCTTTCATCAACTGCACGCCTTCTGTCCAGCCTTTGATGACCCCGTTCAGAGGAAAAGTGATGGGCTCGCCGCGGTCGTAAGAACTATCGAATTTGGTGCCATCCATCAGCGTGCCTTCATAATGCACGGTGACACTGTCGTCGGCGGTGGGGCTGGCCCCGGTTCCGGCGGTTAGTATTTCATATTTCAGACCACTTTCGGTGGTGTGGATTTCATTGGTGGATGACACGTCTTGTTCCTTTTCTTCTTTATTGTCTTCTTTGTCTGCGCAGGCGGTAATCAATAGAGCCAGTGCGGTTGTCAAAAAGATTGATAATGCTGGTTTTGCGATTTTTTTGATGAGGGCAATCATGCCGAAACTCTCCGTTTTTATCGGTTATGGGCAAGAGCTATAACGTAAAGACTTTGTTTTTCCAAGGTAAAAATTAGACAGAAAATAGCCATATTTGTTGAAGATAGTGCCTATGTAACGGGGGAACGGTGTTTCATGTAACTGTTAAATGCTTGTCCTGTTACATTTTTATGATATATCTGTGTCATAAATTTGTAATTCTTGAGAGGGGAACGGCAGTTCTCTTCTTTTTGTGTGCTTAATATTCTCAAGTAAAAGAACAGAAAATAAGGTTTTTTAAGATATGTCAAAAATCAAAATAGCCATTGCAGGTATCGGAAATTGTGCCAGTTCCCTGATACAGGGCATCTATTATTATACACCGGACCGGGTTGGTGATGCCAAACAGGTTCCCGGCCTGATGCATTGGGAAGTGGGCGGTTACCGTCCCTGTGATATCGAAGTGGTTGCCGCTTTTGATGTTGATAAGCGTAAAGTGGGCAAGGACGTTAATGAGGCGATCTTTGAGAAACCCAACTGTACAACTGTATTTCTTGGCGATCTGCCTAAAAGCGGCACCATCGTTAAAATGGGTAATGTGCTTGACGGTGTTTCCGAGCATATGGCCAATTATGATGATGACCGGACATTTCTTGTCTCTGATCTACCTTCCGCTACCAAAGAAGAAATCGTTCGTGAATTGAAAGAAAGCGGTGCAGAAATCCTGACCAACTATATGCCAGTGGGATCAGAAGAAGCCGCGAAATTCTATGCGGAATGTGCTTTGGAAGCGGGCGTTGCCTTCATCAATAATATGCCGGTTTTCATTGCCTCCAACCCGGAATGGGCAGAAAAATTCAAAGCCCGTAACCTTCCCATCGTTGGCGATGATATCAAGGCGCAACTTGGCGCAACCATCACGCATCGTACTTTGACCGACCTGTTTGCCAAACGCGGCGTTGTTCTGGAACGGACATATCAGCTGAATACCGGTGGTAACACCGACTTCCTGAACATGAAAAATCAGGACCGTCTGGAATCCAAGAAGATTTCCAAGACCGAAGCTGTGCAATCCGTGGCTGGCAAGCGTTTGTCTGATGATAATATCCACATCGGTCCGTCTGATTATGTTCCATGGCAGAATGATAACAAGCTTTGCTTCCTGCGCATGGAAGGCGACCTTTTCGGTGGCGTGCCCATGAATATCGAACTGCGTCTTAGCGTGGAAGATAGCCCCAATTCTGCGGGTGTTGCCATCGACATGATCCGCTGTTGTAAATTGGCGCTGTTGAATGGTGAAGGGGGTATTCTGCACGGGGCATCTGCTTATTTCTGTAAGCATCCTCCGGTACAATATACCGATGATCAGGCCTATGAGATGACTGAAGAATTCATCACAAGCCGGGTTAACGCGCTAAAAGTTGCGGAATAATACAAGGATAATATCCCATGAAGTGTCTGATTGCTGCGGCTGGTCAAGGAACCAGAATGCGCGAGAAGGGGGAAGTGAAACCTCTGATCGAACTGAACGGCGTACCGATAATTGAGCGGGTGATTAAAAACCTTCAGGCCGGTGGCGTGGATGAGTTTTATGTCACAACCGGTTACCGGGGCACCAAAGTCCGGTCTTTTCTGGATGTTCTGGCAGAACGGGAGAATATCTCGATCACCCATGTGATTAATGAGGATTGGGAACGGCCCAACGGCCTTTCCGTCCTGAAAGCCAAAGAGGCGATCACAGGGCCGTTCATTCTGACTATGTGTGACCATCTGTTCGATCCGGAAATTATCAAATCACTTCTGGCTCATGATCATGAGCCGGGTACGGTGTCTCTTTGTGTTGATTATAACATTGAAAATCCGGTGGTTGACCTTGATGATGTGACACGGGTGAATTGTACCCGCGCGCATATTGAAAATATCGGCAAGGTGATCCGGGATTATAATGCGTTTGATACGGGTATATTCTATTGCCATGATGTGATGTTCGAAGCGCTTGAGAAAAGTGCTGGCGAAGGTGATGAAAGTATCAGCGGTGCCATGAATATCCTGGGCAGTTGGGACAAGGCCCGTACCTTTGACATCGAAGGCCGTCTGTGGCTCGACGTGGATGATCCCACTGCTTTTGGCAAGGCAATCGTCTATGTGGATGAAGGCCGCCTGTAGGCACGAAAAAAAGATTATCAGAAAAGCCGGGTGTTATGTCACCCGGCTTTTTTTTATCTGGTAC
>JAESPY010000205.1 GCA_016765435.1 Emcibacter sp. | reverse complement strand
TCTTTCACTTCAACTTCTGTAACGCCACCGACTTTGATAACCGCAACACCACCAGCCAATTTGGCCAGACGTTCCTGCAATTTTTCTTTGTCGTAATCGGAAGATGTATTTTCAACAGCGTTACGGATTTGGCCACAACGTGCTTCAATAGCTTCACGTTCACCAGCACCATCAACAATAGTCGTATCGTCTTTAGTGATAGAAACCTGCTTGGCGGTACCCAGCATATCCAATGTGACGGTTTCCAGCTTGATGCCCAAATCTTCGGAGACAACCTGTCCACCGGTCAGGATAGCAAGATCTTCGAGCATGGATTTACGACGATCGCCGAAACCAGGAGCCTTAACAGCTGCAATTTTCAGGCCGCCGCGCAGTTTATTAACCACCAAGGTTGCCAAGGCTTCGCCTTCCACATCTTCAGCAATAATCAGCAGAGGACGAGAGGACTGTGCCGCAGCTTCCAACAAAGGCAGCATAGGTTGCAGGCTTGTCAATTTTGATTCGTGAAGCAGAATATAAGGATTTTCCAGCTCAACAGACATTTTCTCTGCATTTGTCACGAAGTAAGGAGACAGATAACCGCGGTCAAACTGCATGCCTTCAACAACTTCCAATTCTGAATCCAGCCCTTTGGCTTCTTCAACAGTGATCACGCCTTCTTTGCCAACTTTATCCATGGCATCGGCAATCATCTGACCGATTTCAGTTTCGCCATTGGCAGAAATGGAGCCAACCTGTGCAACTTCTTCACTGGAAGAAATTGATTTTGTCCGGCTTTTCAGATCCGCAACAACTTTGGAAACGGCCAAATCAACACCACGACGAAGGTCCATAGGGTTCATGCCAGCGGCAACGGCCTTAAAGCCTTCGTGAACGATGGCCTGTGCCAGAATAGTCGCTGTTGTTGTGCCATCACCGGCCACATCATTGGTACGGGAAGCAACTTCACGCACCATTTGTGCGCCCATATTTTCAAACTTGTCAGCAAGTTCGATTTCTTTGGCAACGGAAACACCATCTTTGGTGATCCGTGGTGCGCCGAATGATTTGTCCAGAAGAACGTTCCGGCCTTTGGGGCCAAGTGTTACTTTTACGGCATTGGCAAGAATATCAACACCATTCTTGATACGGGCGCGGGCGTCTGTGCCAAACTTTACGTCTTTTGCAGCCATTATATTTTTCCTTTTTAAAATTTATTCCAGATTAAGAATGATTATTCGATGATACCCATGATGTCGGATTCTTTCATGATCAACAGATCTTCATCGTCAATCTTGATTTCCGTACCGGACCATTTACCAAACAATATGATATCGCCAGCTTTCACATCCAATGCTGTGATCGTGCCGTCTTCGGCTTTGGCACCACTGCCTACGGAAATGATTTCACCCTGACTTGGTTTTTCCTGCGCACTGTCAGGAATAATAATGCCACCGGAAGTTTTTTGTTCTGCATCAATACGGCGTACGAGCACGCGATCGTGTAAAGGACGAAAACCCATCTCAAAGACCTCTTCTGTTTTAATGTTAAAATATTTCCCGTTTAGCACTCACCATGAATGAGTGCTAACAACTACAGCAAGAGATAGGCTTCAATGGAAAAGAGTCAAGAGGTCAGGGGGAATAAAGTGCAAAAAAGAAGCAATTAAACCTAATAAAGCAATAATTTGACCATAAGGCTCATATGTAACATAAAATATGGTTTGATCCCAAAAATTCAACCCCATACAAAAAAGAACATGACTTTATATATTAGGACAAAAACAAACCAGCATTTGAGTATGCTAAATCTGATTATGTCAGAGGTGAATATTGGCCCTTTGGATCTTCGACTTCCATAACCCACAGGTCATCATCATATTGCCGTTGGCGCGCAATATACTCATCGGCTTCCCGTTCCGGCACCAGCTTTTGTGTCAGCGGGTTATGCCAGCCCAATTTTCCTGCCTCATCACGCCGCCTTATATAAAGACGACATCCCTGCCCGGCAATATATTGCTTGATAAGAACGAAGCCTCTAGTCTCATCCCCCCGATGCACGACGGTCATGGGCAGAAAAATACCGTCACATCTTCTGATTTCTGCGGAAATCCAAAAGGATGTTTTTAAACCTTCATCAAACATAAGCCAGTTTTCACTTGTAAGGGTTATAATAAATAAACAGAAATCAAATTTTAGAAAGGTGAATAAAAAAGGCGGGACAAGCCCGCCTTAAATCAGTTCCCTGGAATATCACATTGGAAATCCCGCTGCCTATTACCTTTTTCTGCTACTCTACTGTATTATAGTTTTGCGCACTTTTTGCGTTAAGTGTCTTTTATTTTGACCATACATAACATTCGGATCGTTAATAAATGATGTATTTCATCACCTTATTTACCGTCCGTTACAAAAAAAGTTAGTTCGCTTGCCGTCTCAGAAAAGCTGGGATTTCCAAATGGTTATCCTCTTTTGAATCTGTCTCTTGAGGCTTAACCCGTTCCTCTGCGGCCAAAGAATTCAAAACTCCTTTCTCTGGCTGTGCAGCCTCAGGTGCCACAGCTTCCTGTCGGACAGGATTCACAATTTTTTCTTCCGATTTTAACATATCGGGCTGGCGTGAAATCGCCTGTTTCTTTGCGGCGGCCTTACGACGCCCGCTAAATAATCCAAGTAGACCTCTCTTTTGCGGTGCTTCTTCCTGAACCGGGCCGTTGGCCATTGCCGCCTCAGCAAACGGGTCGGCCTGCTGCTTCAACGGTTCCATACGTTTTTCCGGCATCACCGGAGCCGCAGAAATGAACGGGTCTTCACGACGAGCCGTCAGCTCAGAAGACTCGCTATCCTCTATAACTTGCTCTGGCTCCTGCACAATACCCTCGGCCAATTGTGCCAAAAGACTATCAGTTTCTTTCTGAATAGCGGTCTTGTCGGTCAGAGGACTCTTGTGAACTTCATTGACCAACTCAAGCGGCGCTTCTTCAATTTCAGCCACAACGGGTTCTTTATCCGCCACATCCATGGCTGTTTCAACCAGACTTTTACGCTCTGTAATCGGCTCATCCCATCCGGCGTCCGGTGTTGTATCGGTCTGAGATTTTGTTTCAATTTCTGTTTTTTTGTCATAGCTATATGTTTTCCGAGGCTCTTCCCGGCGGGGCATATCATCCGATTCCATACCTGTGGCAACAACCGATACCCGCATTTTACCATCCAGCTCAGGATTTAACGCAGAACCCACCAGAATATTGGCATCGGGATCAACTTCTGCCCGGATACGGTTCGCGGCCTCATCAACCTCAAACAAAGTCAGGTCCATACCGCCGGTAATATTAATCAGAACACCATTCGCCCCCTTCATGGAAACTTCATCCAGAAGCGGGTTGGAAATGGCGGCTTCGGCGGCTTCAAGCGCACGATTTTCGCCTTCGGCTTCGCCCGTTCCCATCATCGCCTTGCCCATTTCGGACATTACGGTCCGCACATCAGCAAAATCAAGATTAACCAATCCCGGCAAGACCATCAGGTCCGTAATCCCACGCACACCGGAATGCAGAACTTCATCAGCCATAGCAAAAGCATCAGCGAATGTTGTCCGTTCGTTAGCAATTCTGAACAGATTTTGATTGGGAATAATAATTAACGTATCGACATATTGTGAAAGCTCTTTGATGCCCTGCTCGGCCAGAGCCATACGGCGATTGCCTTCAAACTGGAAAGGTTTGGTCACGACACCAACCGTCAGGATACCTTCTTCGCGGGCAGTCTGCGCAATGATCGGCGCGGCCCCTGTTCCTGTTCCCCCACCCATTCCGGCGGTAATAAATACCATATGACAGCCCCGCAGATGTTCCCGGATCAAATCGATAGTTTCTTCGGCAGCGGCCCGTCCAACTTCGGGTCTGGCCCCGGCACCAAGTCCCTGTGTCAGGGTTGCGCCAAGTTGCACTTTCTGCTCTGCCTTGGAATAGGCGAGTGCCTGAGAATCCGTATTGGCGACGACAAAATCGACCCCTTCAAGGCCCGTTTCGATCATATTATTGACCGCATTACCCCCGGCACCACCAACACCAAACACCGTAATTTTCGGGGTCAGTTCAGTTAATTCTGTTGTCGTAAATTCTATGGTCATTGTGCTCTCCATCCGGCCTGATGCTCATGCGCGATTCAATGTGCGGTAACAATATGTTAACTATAATTTAACCTAAGTGATTCGCGCTGTCTTTAAAAAAATGTATCCTGAGTCGTTTTTTTTCATTTTCGAGTCGTTTTTATTGGGTTTTGGGCTATTTTGCCTAAAAATTATCCTTCATCCATGTTCCAATACGCGAAAAGAGTCCCGGCTTTGCCCTTTCCATGGACAGGGCATGAACTTCATCGGGTAATACGGCACCGTAATTCAGCAATCCGGCACAGGTGGCAAAGCCCGGCCCGGCAGTCGCCGCCGCCAATCCATCCACACTGACCGGCCGACCAAGACGCACATGAAAGTCGCCTCGCAGTTCCGGCGATACTGCCACGGAAAATATTTTCTTGGCCAATTCCTCCAGCCCGGAAATCTGGCTTGCCGCACCTGTGAATACGATACGACGCCCCACCATATCCGCCAGCCCGGTTTCGATAATTCGGTCCCGGACAAGTTCCAGAATTTCCTCAATCCGCGGGCTGATAATAGATGTCAGCATGGACCGGGGTATGGTCATGGCATGCTCCTGCCCATCTTCCCCGCTCTGAACAATATCAATCTGATCACGCACCGGAACCCGGTCGGACAGACAGTCACCATATAAAATTTTCAACCGTTCCGCTTTGGATTCCGATACGGACAAACCCTGTGCGATATCCCGGGTCACATGATTGCCGCCAACGGCGATAATATCACCAAAAACAAGTTCATTTTCCCGAAAAGCCGATATACTGGTCAAGCCGCCGCCCATATCAACACAGATCGACCCCAGAGCACGTTCATCCGGCACCAATACGGACAACGCCGACGCATAGGGACTTAAGACAACGCCCTTCAGATTCAGGTGGCACCGATTAAGACAGCTCTGAATATTTCTCAACGGGCTGATCGCCACGCTGGACAGATGGATTTCCACCCCCAGTTTCTCCCCGAACATGCCCAACGGCCTTGTGGCCCCAGCAACGCCGTCAAGGCTGAAACTTATGGGCCGGGAATGGATGATGAAACGATCCTCATCTTTCAAATTCTGCTGACCTGCCGCCAAAACCCTGTCAATATCAAGCTGATTGATTTCATGACCCGCTACATCAACCTCTACCGAGAAAATCCGTGATTGGGGCTGGCCTGCGGAAATATTCACATAGACATCATGGATCGGGCTACCGCCTGCCATACGCTCTGCCGCATCAACGGCCGCCCGTATGGAGGTTTCCGTTTCCTCCATATCCACAACGGTACCGGCCTTCATGCCCTTTGATATCTGATGGCCGATGCCAACTACACGTGGCCGATTGTCCGCGCCCGGCTGATCGCTGACTCTGGCGATAAAACAGCATATTTTACTGGTTCCAATATCTAATGCGGCAATGATCTGCTCTCGCATAAACTTAAATACTCTCTTCTTTTGTCGCGTTTTTATTCATTAATCTGCGCCGTTCAGCCTCTTTTTGGGTCAGGCGTAAAATCGTCTTGCCATGCTGACGTAAATCTACGATCACCACCTCTTTGGCCAGAATTTTCTGCTTGCT
>JAESPY010000002.1 GCA_016765435.1 Emcibacter sp. | reverse complement strand
TGTGCCACCTTAGACACCGCATCAAGCATTGGCTGGTCAGCCTCGCCCAATACAACGCCCTCTGGTAGGTCAAAACTCTCTACGTAGCCTTCAGCAGTCGCAGGAATACCGCGCTCCTCACGCCAAGCAGCCGCTTCTGTCTCATCTTCAGGCATCGGGGCGGCTTTAGCGTCACCTTTAGACATACGAGCCTCAAGCTCTTGGTAGGACTTGAACACATCAGCGGCGCTATTGAACCGACCTAGGCGTTTAGTCGCCTTTTCATCCAACTCACCAAATTGCTCACGCCAATTAGCAGCGTCCTTGGCCTTTATCATACCCTCGCCAGCAGCCTCAGCCGCTTTAGGGTCCAGCAAACCACCACCTTCCGGGGCTCCACCTTCAGGGATGGCCGCTGGTACTGCTTCAGAAGCAGGTTGTTCAGTTGTTTGTGTTGTCTCAACCGCTGGTGCGGCTTCTTGTGTTACTTCGTCAGTCATAATTATTTGCTCCGTTTAGCGGATAATTCCGCCTTGTCAGCATTCTTATTCTTCCGGGACTCCTTCAGGGTGTTAATGTCCTGGTTAAGCACCGACTGGATGAGAATGCCATTAAACCGCCGCCCTTCTGCAAAAGCAGTGGCTTGCGGGTCTCCTTGTCGATAGCTAGGCTCAAATGAACCAGCCACAACCTCAATTAAAAACCGTAAGGCTTCCTTTTGTTGATCCTCGTGTGCATTACCCAGCGCTAGGGCTTGGATAGCAGCAACGCCGGGAATACAAGCGTCCCATACAGGGGGCAAATCAGGCCGACCACGGTAAACCTCTTGGTTTGGACGCTCTAGTTCTTCGTGTTTCATGCGACTCCCTCAGGCAGAGCACCTGCCATTTGGGCTAATTGGCCCGCTTGTTCCATAGCCTGCTGTTGCTGTTGCCGCTCATTGTCCTGCTGAACCATAGCCGCCACTTCCTTCTCATCTCGCATCCATGAGGCAGGGATAATAGCTTCTAGGCTCTCGCGCGTGGCCTCGTGCACATCAATTTGATTGGTGACTGTGGGGTCTAACTGAGCACCAGCTTCAATAATCTGCATGGCTTCAATGAATTTAGCACCGCCAGCTTGATCTAGCGCGGTACGGAATGGAGACTTGAACTGGAAATCAATATCCTGCCCAAGCAATTGTTCTGGAATATCCTCTTGGCGACCAAAAAACCCGTTATCAAGCAGCACACCAAAGGTTTTCTCGCAGATACCGCCGTTATAATCACTCTCAATAGGCTCAAGCAGTGGCAATGCATTACGCGCCGCCTCCTGCACACGCTTTTGGAACTCATACGCAGTCTTCTCAGACCCATCGAGGCTTGGCAACTTAAGGTCATTCAAGAACATCAGGTCAGCCATGCCACGCTTTACACCCTCAAGCATCTCGAAGCCCATAGGGAGGCCTGTCTTATCCATTGGAATAGACGTGATTGCATCCTTGACGCTCCGCAATCCATCCATATCAACCGAGGTAAACCCGCCCGAATAGAAGTTGAGGTCTGACCGGAATGCATCACGGGCACCAATCATAGGAGGCTGGACACCCTTCTCCCCAGCATCCAACAGAACCAAACTCATTGATTGGATCATACGGGCGTCAGGGAGAGCAACCATTGTCGCGGGGCTGTGTGCGTACTGATAACCACTTACCGTTGACCAGCGAGCCACGTTGTAGCGGTTACGGCGAACCTGTTTGAACTCAAGCACCTGCTTCGTGTCGCTCTCCATATGGATAGACACAAACGGCATGTTCGGGAGTGGATTGGGTAAGTTGGGCTCATAATTGGCCCAAGGCATGACAATGTGAAGGCACTCGATAGCCGTGTAAGCCTTCTTGCCCCCACGTACCATCTCTTTAACTTGGTCAGAAACGCTATCAGGGAACATCCCGTTAAGTTGAATGGCTGTTGGCTTCCACTTTACATGGACCTCATCAACCTTTCCAGACTCATCCTCGCACCAAACACAATCACGGAGGTGGAAACCCTTGTAGATTAGAGCATCAGCACTTGAGGCCAGATCAATAGAGATCACATTCTGGCCGAACGTACCAATATCAGCATCGCCAGCCTTGGCAACCTTGGAGAAATTAGCTTTCCGGTCATACATAGCCCGGTATTGCACCTTGGTCTGCTTCTCCAACCACTTCTTGCTATCGTTTTGTAGCTGGTCCTCACGCGTTGTGGAGATCTCAAACCACTTATCAGCCCGCAATAGCGCACCAATGGTGTCGGTCATCTTCCGGCGAATGAGAGGAGGCGTGCTGTTCATCAGATGCGAGGCAAAGTCTGCCCCAACAGATTGCTGCGTCGTGAAGTCGGCACGCTCTGGATAGAAGTTTAGAGCGATCTCCTGCCACATAGACAGCAAATCACCCCGACCTGTATACAGATTGTTACTTCGTGCAAATAATGCTTCTGGATCTGCGTGCATAACACTAGCCTAAGGTTGGTTTCGAGAAGTTGCCAGTCAGGAGCGTAGACTCTCGCCCACCTTCTCTAGACTGCTTCGCCTGCTCACGACGGTTTTTAATGCGCCGCGCTGGATCGTCTGGATCTGGCTGGACAAGCGTAGACACCTCTTTTTCCTCAGGCTTCTCCTGCCCAAACAAACTGCCCAATAGACCACCACCGATTAACGCCGGGATAATTCCTGTAGCCATCTTATCTTCTCCTCTGCCCGCCATAAACCTTGCGGACTTCTGATCTACCTAAATTAATCGTAGGTGCTCTCTGTGGCCCCGAGTTCACCTTCGTCATGGCTGTGAAGATAGAACTCACCAGCCAAACCATTGCATCAACACGATCTGGTGATTTCTCGCCAGTGTATCCACCTGTAGTCATACCACACATTTGGTTCTCAAGTACAGAGAAGCCACCAGCATGACGAACCTTGCCTTGATCATACAGCGCAGCTACAGGCTCAGCACGGGCAACCTTACCACGAGAGGCACGAACCTCCTTGAATGGGGGCATCTGCACACCAGCAGCTAAAGCAGCCGCTCTAATGACCGCCTCAACCATTGCGCCGCCAAAGTTCACCTCAGCTACGACACAATCAGCCTCATAGCGCTCAAAGGCGTCAATAACAATGGCTCCCCAAGCAGTAGGACCATGCTTGCCGGACAAATCCTCTAGGATATCGCAATACCCGTCCTCGGTTAGAGCACCCACAATAATACCAATCTCATCAGATCGGCTGTCAGGGTCTCCATTACACCCACTAGGGTCCACTGAGATCAATATGCGCTTGAATGCTGGGTCTGCTTCCGTCCTACGGCACTGCTCAATGCCTTCAATCGTCCACAAAGCGTTGTCATTAGCCGCAGAGAACAGCCCGTCCTTGAACCGTTTACGCTTAGCAACAGACATATCCTCAAGGCTTTGCAGGTAATCAGCGTCTAGATTGGCTTCATTATCAGCCGGATTGATCATCATCGACACGTAGTTGTCTGGATTGCGGAGCGGCTTATTCGAGGCTACATCACGCTTTTGAATGAACTGCTTGTACAGCCAATGGTTTTGGCCGGGGGGATTGCAGTCATAATACGCTTTATTGCGGAGCTTAGTCTTCTGCGCCAACCGGGTTAATGCGGTCTCAACAGATGAAAATGTGATCTGTGAGCACTCATTGAAGTACATGGTGGAGAACTCTTGGCCCAAGATCTTCTCTGTCCGGTCCTTATCATCCAACCCAAGCAGCCAAATCTCAGACACACCGCCATCCATGGCAGGAACCTTGAGCACCCAATTCGTTTGATCGAGCGTGCATTGCTCCCATAGGCCGGGCCAGCAGGTCTTAATTACCTTGGGTAATGTATCCAGACCGATAGAGCTCTTCACATGGTTGAACCTAAACCGCAGAATAGCGTGCCTACTCTCACAACCCATTGCTCTCAATACAATCGTGCGGACAATCTCAAACGTCTTGCCTGAGCGTGACCCACCATAAAGCAGGATATGCCGCGCATCGGACGCAAACAGATTTCCCGCTCTTAGCTGTGATAATGTGGGTTTGTATCCGCTCAACCTAGAACCTCTTCTGGTCTTCACCGCCGATGGTGATCAACACAGGACCATCTTCTAACCCCGTGATAGCAACCCCTTGGACTGCCCTACCATAGCCGCGATCTAGAATGGAGTTAGCCGCCTTAATGCGGGAATCTGGGGAGACCTCTACATCCATGACAAGCTCAACCAAAACCCTTAGTGCCGCAGGAGAGTGCTCTTTAGCCATTTCAGCCAAGCGCCACCGCTGTTTTTCAGTGGATAGACGAGCTACACCTTTCTTTCGGCCAGCTCCTTCTCTCTTACCACCCTTAGCCACAGCCATTGTACACATTCCTTTTGTTGATTTAAACTCTGCTACACAATTGATAGCACTATGTTATACCCTATTACATCTTATGTTATATCATTACACGTTCTAGGTAAAGAGTGAGGGTTAATCATGCCTATTCCTTTATCCACTTGTGTTGGTCTGCTTTACGGCGCTCGCTGTTGTCTTCTGGGATTTGTCTTCCTGTATATATGAGCCAATAAGGCGCTTTGAAAACAAGCCCCCGTTTAGCAAACCTAGCATTAACAACCTCCGCAACAACCCTTCCGTCCTCCTCACCAAACACTTTTATCTTATCGCCGCTGTATAGGGTCGTATCATTCACCCACCAGAATGCCTCTGTGTAGAACTGGCAGCCATCACTAAGCCCTATTTTGTCCTCTAGCCTAATTGTGTGGTATGTGGCGCGGACCTCAATAGCAACGCCTTTTACAAATCTATCGCCAACTATCAGCCTAAAGACACCATACCCAAGAGCAACCACCCCTATCAATATTAAGAAATTCATCCTGTATCCTTTCTAGCAATATTTGGCTCTTAGTTTGTCTATCTCCTTTGCGGATCTCTCTCTATCGTCCTTGTGGCTTACCTCAAAAGCTTCAGCCCACTTGCAAACCAGTTTTTTCTTAACTCTAAACACTAGTCCATTCATGAAACAATCAACCGACCCGGCTGTTCCGCCATTTATAAGCTGTGTTGACAGCACGGTGACCCAATCGCCATCAATACCTAACACTTCAATCTCACCCCACTCAGGGAACTTAACCACCGAATACCCAAAGAGCTCTCCCATAGGTGTGTCTGGTCGACCAGTAAGCCCAACCATATCCTCAAATAAAATGACGTGCCCTTTTTCTATAACAATTCGCGTTCCTGCTCGTAATTCCATAGCATATCCTTTCCTAGAGCCATTTCTCTTGGTCTAGCTTGTTTTGTTCGCCCCACTTAGCCCGTCTATTAAGCTCACGCTCCAAACTTCCTTCCCGCGCCTTCAGCCTCGACACCCATTTATCAAATGTTCGGCCCGGCACCCTAAAGACCAATCCTCTTTGCAGTCCTGAGCTGTTGCTGTTTAGGGCCATAACCACGTAGCCCTCCCAATACTTGCCTTGAATCTCCACCTTGTCGCCGAAATCTATCCATGCTGTAGACGTGGTTATTCTCTCCAAAGACGTGAGAGGCGGGACCTTGCTAGAAATCCCAATCTTATCCTCTTCATCAACCCGGTAAATATCCCCCACAGCAACCACATCCCCCGGCTTATAGTTTGGTGCATGGGGTAGGATCTGCTTTAGAAGCCACGACGCGCCAAAGATAATTACAGTCACCAACAGCACAACTACCAAAAATTCCATATAAGCGTTCATCTCATATCCTCCACAGCAGTTTGTTTCTCTTTGATACCCAGCTCTTAGGCTTAGGGGGCTTGCATACATAGCGCCTGCCTGTCGTCATTGTGGCTGGGTCTTCGTAATAATGGGTTAGCCTCATGTGAGGGTGAGGGCTAGAGCGGGATTCAAAGAACATCCGTCGCCTTTCAAAGTCCGTCGCGCTCTCTAGCATACCACTATCCTTTCTTGTGTTTGTTTATGGGAGGTCTTGGTCGTAAACCTTTATCGTAGCAAGGGGCTCGGACATTACCTGCACTAGAGGATTATCCGCCCGCTCTCGAAAGTAAACAATTCCTTGGTCTCGCTCCTCTTCCGTTTGGAACAACCAAATAAACCGAACGTCCGACGAGGCCGTGTAAAACTCCAGCAAGGCTTTTGTTACGCTCTTCACTTGCTCATATGAAATGACATTGTCTGGGTTGATGGGCATACCCTTACAGCCCTCTGGTGGATCTATGAACATATTCTATCCTTTGTTTGTTAGTCTTTAAGATTGCTTGGCAATGGTAGAAAGTTTATTCCTGCCCGCCATTAGCCTCATCAAATACGATATAATCAAACGCTCGCCCTTTCACGCCAGAACCGAACGTGTGTGTTTTCACTTCCTGCCCTGTGGATTTAGCCAACTCTTGCATAAACCGCTCATTAAACCATGACTTGCCTACACGTTGCCCCGAGAGATGGAACCGCTTAGGCCGAACCATAGCTACACGACCAACCGTTAATAGTTCTAACTCACCCATTAGCCTCTCCCGCCTGTTCATGCATATCTATAAAGTTGGCGGTCTTAGCACTAAACCTGCCGCCATTAACGGCGCGTTTAAACCATCTCTCTTGAAACCTTGCGAGAGCAAAGGCATCTGTCTTAGCGCTAGCCCTAACCCCGTTAACAGAGGGGTAGCCGCCTGTGGGATATTCTCGCATAACCTCATCCTTTGTTTTGTTATATTATAACATTAATACCGTGCCGGGTTGTTTGTTGGGTAGCTGATCAATACATCACAAGAGCCGCCAGAAACCTCTAAGCGGGCTTTGCAGGGTGTGTTCTGACCAATCGCGCGAGATACATCCTCTGTTAGAACATCGCCCGTGCTTTGGAATGTATCGCCATCGTCAACACTAATAGCCAACTCAGCCACCAATGTGCTTGCAGACTTGATATGCAACACACCATAGCCGCTTGGCAGAGTTACCGCCGTGCTGTTGCCTGTTACGCTATCTTCCCATGTTGGTTTCGGGCTAACTTCAGTCATTGGTACCTCCTGTTAAACTGGAGCCTTATTGTACTCTATTGGGGGGAGGGGGTCAATTCTACT
>JAESPY010000018.1 GCA_016765435.1 Emcibacter sp. | reverse complement strand
TAGTTGAATTTCCGGCACGGCATATTTTGACTGTTCTTCGGCAAAGATAAGCCCACAGGCGATTGCCAGCTCAAACCCGCCGCCAAGACAAAGGCCGGATACAATGGCCAATGTGGGCACCGGATGGGCCAGAATATCGCCCACCATCAGGTGAAAGCCGGGCAACATATCATTGACCCGGTCTTTGGTATGTTCCTCGACACTGGCGCCAAAACAGAAATGATCTCCGGCGCCTTTGAATATGACGAGTTTTCTGTTTTTGTTGTTTAGGTCATCTTTCAGAAAGCTTCTGATCTCTGCCATCATGGCGGCGGTCAGGATATTGGCCGGGGCATCATTGAGGATGACCTCGACAACCTGTCCGTCGTATTTTTCTGTAATTAGAAGCGTTTGATAGGTCATGTTTTCATTCCTGATCCGGGACCATAATGGCTCGGCGGCTGAGTTTATGGGCATTGGCCAGTTCAATCACCTCATTAAGCTGAGATAAGGGATATTCCACAATATTATCCAGAAGGTTGATACTGCCGTCGAGTACACCTTTGACGACCGGGGGGTAATATTTCGGACTACAGCCCCAATTGCCAAATAAGTCCGCATCAAAGGCCATGACATTGCTGAGACGCAGTTCAAGCTTGCTCATGGTAAAGCCGATAATGCCAACGGTTGATGCAAAGGTCATCAGGGCAAAGGCCACATTCTGTCCCGCTGCTGATCCGCTGGTTTCAAATATTTTCCATTGGAATTTGGGCAGATTATGCTCTTTGACAAGGGCGCGAATTTCTTTCTTGATGTCTCTCACATCCATACCAGCGGTGCAAATGCCAAAGTCGGCACCCTGTTGTTTGACGGCCGTAATTTTTGTTTCGTCAATATCAAGGGCAATGACTGTCGCTCCTGCATTATGGACATGTTGCGCCATGTAAAGACCAACGCCGCCAGTGCCGATCACAATGGCAAGGTCGCCTTTCTTAAGACCACTGCGCACCATGGATTGATAGGGGGTGGTGATGGCATCGGCGATTACCGATAATTCCTGTAATTTAAACTTGCCCAGATCATCATCCAATAGGCAGAGAAAGCGGGCAGGGACCACAGTATGGCTGGCAAACCCCCCCGGAAAATCATTGCCGGGCATCAATTGATGTTGGCAGATATTGTCACGGCCCGCTTTGCAGAGTTCACATTCGCCGCAGGGCAGAACCGCCGGTATGATCACTTGTTTTCCCAGAAGGTTTTGATAATTCTTACCGGTGTCCTCAACAGTTCCGCTGATTTCATGGCCCAGAATGAGCGGAAGGTCGTGCTTAGTGCCAACGGCCCCGGAGATAAAGCCGAGATCCGTATGACAAACGCCGCATCCGGCAACCTTTACAACCACGTCGTTATCGGAAATATCATCAATGGTAAAGGTCCGTCTTTCCAGCGGTTGATTGGGGCTGACAAAAAACATTCCCCATGCTTCGATTGAGGACATTTTCACTCTCCTATGCTTAATAATTATCCGAACGATCGTTCGTAATTTAGGAGAGATTTTTAACGTTTGCAATGATTATTTTATGATAAACAATGCCTGTATCCATATATATCAACAGTTTGTTCAATATAATTTAGATGTTCAATATTATGAAAATCCCGGGTTTTTGAGTGATAGTAATATCTGTAACAAGATATTTTTTGAATTTTAAAGGGATTGCAACGAAGGGCATTTAGGACGTTAATTAAAATATTATGATAAATATTTTTTATGCGTGTCCTTGTTTTTTGGTTTTTCAGAGGGGGAGAGATCTTTTTTTGAGGCTATTTTCTGTTGGAAAATAAAAATAATGGCTTTGCGCAGACATGTGATATCTGGTGTATTGATAGTTTTTATGACGTAAAACTAATGTTGCCTCGGCCGGTTTCTTTAACTTTATACAGGGCGTTGTCGGCAGATTTGATCAGGCTTTCTGTTGTGCAGGCATGTTCAGGATAAAGAGAAACCCCAATACTAGCACCAATTTTTAGCGTAACGCCATTGATGATGACAGGTTCCATCAATCGTTTTAATATGCGATTGAGCGGGGGCATGATATCGTCTTGCCCACAGCTGTTGGGGAATAATATGGCAAATTCATCTCCACCTATGCGGGCGACGAAGTCATTATCCCTAACCAGAGACGTTAAAATTTCTGACACTTCTTGTAGCAAGGCATCTCCCATGGGATGACCGTAAGTGTCATTTACGTCCTTGAATTTATCAAGGTCAATAAGAGCGAGGGCCAGGTTGTTATCATTTTGACGTTTCCGGTTAAGGAAGCCATCCAGTTTTTCTGTAAAATGCGCCCTGTTGGCCAATCCGGTCAGCGAGTCAAAATGTGCCATATGACGAATAACGCGCTCGGCTTTTTTTCTTTCCGTTATATCGGAATAAACAACAATAAAACCACCATCCGGCATTGGATTCATTGATATTTCCAATGTGCGGCCATCTTGCAGGTTTCGTTCAAAATAATTGATGTCCTGCTTCAAGAAACATTCTTCGGTAGCCTGCTGTCTGGTGGATGCGCCAGCATTATTTGTCGTGGACAAATAGGAAATCTGATCAAGATGTTTTGTCAGGATTTTATAGAGAATACCTTCTTTGATGGTTCCTGTGGGAAGGTCCAGAATGATTTCCAGGTTTCTATTCCATTTTAACAGAGTCATTTCCGGGGAAAAGGCACATATTCCCTGAGGCAATGTGTCCATAATGACATTCAATAACCGGCCATCGCTTTCTGATTCCTGACGGATATGAAAAATCTCCTGCCTTTCTGCCATCTTTTCACCATTTTTCTGTGTTTGAAATATATATGTAGTTTTATTATGTAACAAAGATGTAAAGGAAAGATTTAGAAAGAATTATATTTAGATTCAAATTCCTTTAGTAAGCAGCATGTAGGCTTGTTTATTAGAATTTGGAAATATTATATTTAGCTTTTTAGATCAAATATTGTTTTTATTAAGCAGTTGTAAAAGTCTATTGATTAGTATTAATAGGCATTAAAAATTGTAGTTAAAGTTATCAGAGTTTGCAGGCAGAAAAATGAAAAAGAAATATCGAATTTGTATATTGTTTACCGTAATCTTTACCTTCTATGGAATGGGGCAATCCGCATTTGCCAATAACTATTCCGATGAAATCAATGCGGCAGATAAGAAAGTAATTCTTGAGCAATATGAAGAAGCGAAAGAAATATACAAAAAAATCATAAAATCTGCTGATTTTTCTGTTGTAGAAGCCTATGCTCATTATAAGCTGGGCGCGCTTTATAAAAGACAACATGAGCTTGGAAAAGCAAAAGAAGAATATCAAAAAGGTATTATTTCTTTAAAGAAAGCTGGTGAATCCAAGCATCAGATAGGTAAATATCTGGCAGAGGCGCTTCTATACACAGGTTAGCATCAGGATATTAATTATGGCCAAGCATCATAAGATCAATTATATCGAATTTCCGGCTCATGATTTAGCAGCTACAAAAATTTTCTTTACAAAAGTATTCGGCTGGAGTTTTCAGGATTTCGGCCCTGATTATGCGGCCTTCACTGGACAGGGAACCGATGGGGGATTTTATAAGTCTGATTTAAAATCGTCCAGCACGACTGGTGCCGCCCTTGTTGTTTTATACAGTGATGATTTGGAAAAGACCGCGGCTCTGGTGAAAGAGGCTGGCGGCAAGGTCATTGTTGATATATTTGACTTTCCTGGGGGGCGGCGTTTTCACTTTACGGAACCGAGCGGAAATGAATTGGCGGTCTGGTCAACGTAAGAAGGCTTGCACATTCCTAATTTTTATTTAAAATTGGCGACATGAGCACAGACTGGAAGCCTATTTGGCAAAATATTAAAGATTGGCACGGGGCCGGGCGTAAACTTGCCCTTGCCACAGTGGTTGATACTTGGGGGTCCTCCCCACGGCCCACAGGCAGTATTATGATCGTTGACGACCGGGGCGCCATGGAAGGCTCCGTTTCCGGTGGCTGTATCGAAGGGGCGGTAATACAGGCCGCTCAGGAGGTCATGCAGTCCGATACCCCTCAAATGCTGGAATTCAGCGTTAGTAATGATCAGGCATGGGANGTGGGATTATCCTGCGGTGGCCGGGTACGGGTTCTGGTTGAATCCATCACCGAAAAACTGCCCTTTATGGATGATATCCTATCGGCTTCGGGACCAATTATACTGAAAACCGACTGCCGAACNGGAAAAACCACTTTTGCCACAGGCGACAACACTGCCGGAAAAAGCAAATTGGAGGAGACGGGNGATCAGGTTGTTTTTACTCAAATTCTTGAGCAATCCTTGAATTTAATTGTCATCGGTGCCGTTCATATCACACAGGCCATGGTTAAAATTGCTCACAGCCTTGATATCGCCGTGATGGTCATTGATCCACGGACCACATTTGCCAGTAAAATTCGTTTTCCTGATGTGGAACTCTGCACCGATTGGCCTGATGAGGCTCTGGAAGAGATGGAAATAACATCCGGGACCGCCATTGTGACCCTGACCCATGATCCAAAGCTGGATGATGCAGCACTGGAAGTTGTCCTTAAATCCAATGCCTTTTATATTGCGTCACTGGGCAGTCGAAAAACCCATGCAGCCCGTGTGGAACGTTTAAGCGCAAAAGGATTCACAGAACAACAGATCGCCCGTATTCATGCCCCGGCGGGGTTAAGTATCGGGGCAAAGACGCCTGCNGAAATTGCTCTTTCGGTCATGGCAGAGATGATATCCACATACCGAAATGGCGATAACAGATGAAATTTGGTGAATTTTCTTTGTCAGAAATACGAGGGGCAACGCTGGCCCATTCGGTGCGGCTTCCGTCCGGCCTGTTGAAAAAAGGGCATCTTCTGTCGGATGCCGATATCAAGGCATTGGCGAAAAATAATATAACTCATGTCATGGCAGCGATTATTGAGCCGGAAGATGTGACAGAAGATACTGCGGCAACCAGAATTGCGGAACATATTTCCGGCCCTAATATCACTTTGGCAACCGCTTTTACTGGGCGGGTAAATCTTTATGCCGCAGAGGATGGTCTGATCACGATTAATGTCGGGGCCGTGAATGCGCTTAATCATATGGATGAGGCGATTACCCTCGCTACTGTTTCTCAAAATGCTATCGTGAGCAAGGGACAGATGATCGCCACGGTTAAAATTATTCCCCTTGCCGTGGGGCGACCTGCCATCGAAAAAATCATAACAGAAATAGATACGGGTCTGATTGGCCTTGACCTTTTCCAACCGCAAAAGGTGGTTATGATNCAAACCGAACTTGTTGGTACGGCGGAAAAGCTGTTTGAAAAAGCGCAACGCGTGATGTCTCATCGATTGGATATCTTCGGCGCTCATCTGGCGGATGAAGTCAGATGCTCTCATGAGGAAGCGGCACTGGCGGCTTTATTGGTGGAAAAATCAGAGGACGCCCCTGATATCATTCTTATTTTGGGGGCATCGGCGATTACGGACCGGAGGGATGTCATTCCGGCGGCAATCCTGCGGGCAGGTGGTGAGGTCATACATTATGGCATGCCCGTTGATCCGGGTAATTTGTTGTTGCTGGCAAAATTACGGGGCAAATGGGTATTGGGTCTGCCCGGCTGTTCACGTTCGCCCAAATTAAATGGAATTGACCTTATCCTGTCACGTATCGCCGCGGGGCGGGATGTGACAGGCGCAGATATTATGGGCATGGGCGTTGGGGGATTGCTCAGCGAATATCCGGGCCGTCCGCAACCACGGGAATTGACCGAAAAACAACAGAAGAAGAAAATGCCAAACACAAAGACCATCGCCGCTCTTGTTCTTGCCGCCGGGCAATCAAAAAGAATGGGGCAGGATAACAAGCTGTTATTGCCGTATCAGGATAAAACCGTTCTCTCCCACGTGCTGGATCAGGTTAAAGGGGCTGGCATAGATAAAATATTTGCCGTCACAGGTCATCAGCAAGATAAAGTTGAACAGGAAATCAGCGGCCATGACGTCACTTTTTTCCATAATGACCTTTATGCAGAGGGCATGAGTACATCGGTTCGGNTCGGCATCAAGTCTCTGCCGAAGGATGTGACGGCGGTTATTATCATTCTGGGTGATATGCCGAATATTTCGTCTGATATCCTGAAACAGGTGATGGCAGATTATAATCCGGCAGGGGATAAAAAAATTATCATCCCGACTCATAACGGTAAACGGGGCAATCCCATATTGTGGGACCGGGCATTTTTTGGAGAATTTGAGAGACTGGAAGGCGATATGGGGGCAAAGATATTGCTGATGGAATACCCGGAATATATCCATGAGGTTGAGGTTAAGTCTGATGCCATTTTTCTCGATATTGATACCTATGAAGCCTACGAACGTCTGCGTAAAAAATAAACCGGAACAGGAGATTGAAAGTGTCACAGTCAAATATCTTGCAGAAAATCAAAGGACTTTTTGTTCTTTTGGCCGTCCTGCTTGTGGTGGCGGTGGGGGTCTTGTATTTTATCTTCCGGGCAAGTCTGCCACTTTTGCAAGGGGAAATTGCCGTTGGCGCAATCACAGAAAATATTCAGTTGGCGCGGGATAAAAACGGCAATGCGACGCTAACAGCGCATAANAGGCTTGATCTGGCCTATGCCACCGGNTTNCTTCACGGACAGGAAAGNTTTTTCCAGATTGATTTGTCCAGNCGTATGGCCGCAGGGGAACTATCGGATTTATTTGGGGCCGTTGCATTGGGGTTGGACAAGAAAAACCGTCTGCACCGTTTTCGGGCGCGGGCAAAAATAGCTTTAGCAAGAATGGCGGAAAGTGAAAAAGCATTGTTGCAAACCTATGTGACGGGGATTAATGACGGTTTGAAAAATCTGGGCAGTAAGCCCTTCGAATATTGGCTTTTACAACAGGCACCACAGGTTTGGACCGAAGAAGACAGCATTCTGGTGATCTATTCCATGTTTTTTGCTCTCCAGTCAGGAACAATAGAGTCCGAGACACAAAAATATTTCCTGAGGAACAGTCTGGACCCGCGTCTTGCGCGTTTTCTGTTGCCCAACAAGACCGAATGGGATGCCCCTCTACAGGTCGATGAGGCCCCGTGGACGCCACAGGAAATTCCATCCCGTGATGTGGTTGGAAAGCCCTTGTCAGAATTGAGCTATCTGTTGGGGGAAACGCCTTGGGTTCCGGGCAGTAACAATTGGGCTGTATCGGGGGAACTGACTAAAAACGGCGCGGCTATGCTTGCCAATGACATGCATTTGGGCATTCGGGCTCCGGCGACATGGTTTCGTTTGCGGTTAAAGCTCTCCGACAATTCGTTGGATATATCCGGTGTTTCCCTGCCGGGAACGCCGTTTATTATTGCGGGCAGCAATGGCCATGTGGCTTGGGGCTATACCAATTCTTATGTGGATACATCGGATATGGTCGCGTTAAAACTCAATCCGGCTTATGAGCAACAGTATCTGACAGCGGACGGCTATCAGGATTTTATCCTCTATCAGGAAGAGATTAAAGTGAAGGGGGCCGAGGCGGTAACTTTGGAGATACGAGAAACCATATGGGGACCGGTACTGGATTTGGAAGGTGAGCAGAAGTTCGCCCTGAAATGGGTGGCCCATCAGCCGGAAGCGGTTAATATGGGGCTGATCAAGATGGAACAAGTTAAAACAGTTGAACAGGCCATGAGGACGGCTCCCGGCAATGGTATTCCCACACAAAATGCCATGTTGGCGGACAGTGAGGGCAATATTGGCTGGATACATTTTGGCGCTTTGCCTCGCCGAAAAGCCGGGGATTATGGCCGTCCCGGTGATTGGTCAACGGGGAAGCTTGGCTGGGAAGGCTGGCTCAGTTATGAAGATCGGCCAAAAATTTATAATCCCGCACAAAACCGCTTGTGGAGTGCCAACAGCAGACTTGTTTCCGGAGCGGATTACCTGAAAGTTGGCGATGGCGGAGCCGATATTGGCGCGCGTCAGAAACAAATACGCGATGATCTTATGGCTTTGGGCGATGGGCTTGTGCCCCAAGACCTCTATGCTATTCAGCTTGATAACCGGGCCATATTCTGGCAACGGTGGCAGAAACAGCTTAGGGCCGTTTTGGCAAAGACGGAGGATAGGGGGCTTCTTCCTTTTGTTGAGGCGGTTGAAAACTGGGGCGGTCATGCCGCAGCATCTTCCGTTGGCTTTCGGTTGGTGGAGAATTACCGTAACGCGGTTCAGGCGAGCATTATGGGGTATTTGACAGCGCCTTGTGCTCAAAAATTCAAATCCTGTGATTACGACAAGGCGACCCATCAGATGGATAGCCCCTTGTGGCGTTTGGTGGAGGAGCAGCCCGCGGGATGGTTGCCGGCTGAATTTAACAATGATTGGCAGGTTTTCTTTGAACAGATGGCGAAAACCGCGTGGGCCCCTGTATTAAGCGGTGAGATTAAGCTTAAGGATTATATATGGGGTGAACAGAATAGATCACATGTCCGCCATCCCTTAAGCCAGAACGTTCCATTGCTCAGTTATTTGACGGATATGCCTGAGGCTATGCAGGATGGCGCGCGGGGAAAAATGCCTTATATTGCCGGAAATACTTTCGGGCAATCCGAACGTATTGTTGTCAGTCCCGGTCATGAGGCGGACGGCATTATGAATATGCCAGCGGGACAATCCGGTCATCCTCTGTCACCCTATTACGGGGCCGGGCATGATGATTGGTTAAAGGGTAAGGCCACGCCATTTCTACCCGGTGAAACAAAATGGTCGCTTCAATTCGTTCCAACAGAGTGATTTCAAGTTGATAACTCAAGGGGAATGGCTGTGGTGTATTTTATTTTTGTGACCGCGAAA
>JAESPY010000017.1 GCA_016765435.1 Emcibacter sp. | reverse complement strand
CGGCCATCCGTAAATACTTGTCTCTGGCCGAAGACAAGGGGATAACCCTTCTGCAACTGGCCCAGAAATTTGTCGATAGCAGGCCGTTTGTCACCTCCTCTATCATCGGCGCGACAAGCATGGATCAGCTTCGGGAAAATATTGCGGCCTTTGATATGGATTGGGACGATGATCTGGAACAAGGGGTTACGAAAATTCATCTGGAGAATCCCGACCCGGCTCCTTAAGGAGAGGCGGTCAGAATGGATTGCTCTTTTTGTGTGAATGGGATATCTATAATCCAAATGGAGTAGGGAAATATGGAAAAGGCAACCTTTGCAGCAGGCTGTTTCTGGGGTGTTCAACTGGGTTTTGACAAGTTGGATGGAGTTATATCAACCATTGTCGGTTACATGGGCGGGCATACGGACAAGCCGACTTATGAGGCGATCTGTACCGGGCAAACCAACCATGCGGAAGTGGTTGAGGTAACTTTTGACCCTGATATTATCAGTTTTGGGCAATTGCTGGATCATTTTTGGCAAGATCACAATCCGACGACGCTTAATCAACAGGGCCCGGACAGGGGCAGCCAATATCGGTCGGCGGTTTATTATCATTCCGACACGCAGAAGGCGGCGGCGGAAGNCTCCCGTGCCGTATGTGATGCGTCTGATTTGTGGCCTGCCCCTATTGTGACTGAAATCACATCGGCACCACAATTCTGGCCTGCGGAAGAATATCACCAGAAATATCTGGAAAAGCGCAATATCGCGATTTCCTGTCATTAGGTTATAGGGTAACCTATCATGATTAAACAAGAAATAAGAGAATTCATCGGGTATTTTGCCAAAGATAATATCCGAAAAGTTGGGATGTTGCTGGGGCTGAGTTTTGTTAGCCTCGTGGTTATTATCAGTCTTGCTGTATTTGTGGAAAATATGGAACGGGGTGATATAAACCGCCATGCCAAACTGGATTCGCTTCAATCTTTGTTGGTGGTGCGGTCAGATATTGAGAGAGAGTTAAATAAATCTCTTTTTCAGCTTGGCGCATTGGCCGCATATATTTCCACAAATCCAGATATAAAAGATGAGGGGTTTAATGTTTTTATCCATAATCTTTTGCAGCAAAAATCTCATATCATAAGTATCGGGGCGGCCCCGGATATGGTGGTGTCATATGTTTATCCCTATGAGGAAAATAAGTCGGTTCTTGGATTGGACTATCGTAAAACCGAGGGTCAGCGGGAATTGGCTTTTCTGGCCAAGGACACAGGGCAATTGGTTATTGCGGGGCCATTAATGTCGGTTCAGGGGAAGAATGTCTTGATTGTCCGGGCACCGGTTTATCTGACGGAAGATAGGAACGGCAGACCAGCGGGCAGTTTTTGGGGCCTTGTCTCGGGGCTGATTGATGCACGGGAATTGTTTGAGACCATTGGCGTGAAAAACAGGGACTATGATATTGCCATTCGGGGCAGGGATGCCAAAGGGTATGGGGGGGACGTATTTTACGGGAATCCAGACCTGTTCATTGATGCGACCGAGATGCTATCGATTCCCATTCCCGGCGGGTCATGGCAAATTGCCGCCATCCCGAAGTTTAAATATTATACGGAAAGCCGGGAAATAGCATTGATCCGTTTGATCAGCCTGTTTTTGTGCCTTTCTGTGATAACATTTGCCGTATTCCGGCTGAGGTATTTAAAGGAACGGGAAGGGGAAAGGCGAAAGCTGGAGGTGGCCCTTCGGGATGCAGAAAAGGCCAACCGGGCCAAGTCAGAATTTCTGGCCAATATGTCCCATGAACTGCGGACGCCGTTGAATGCTATTATCGGGTTTTCTGACTTGATTTCCAGTGTGGCGGAGAATGTGGACAGCAAATATAAAGTGGGCGAATATGCCGTTGATATCAATCAAAGTGGTCATCACCTTCTGGCAATAATTAATGGGATACTTGATCTGTCCAAGGTGGAATCAGGCAATTTTACCACCAGTGTTGAACCCGTATATATTCAGGATACCGCAGAGCAGACATTGCGGATGATGCGCAATTCAATTGCCAAGGCCGAATTGGACGTTATTAACAATATTCCCGATGACTTGCCGCCAGTGCTGTCGGATGAACGTATGGTCAAGCAGATTTTCCTTAATCTGTTGAGCAATGCCCTCAAATTTACCCCTGAAGGGGGGCGGATTACCCTGTCCGCCGAAGTGGGAAAGGACGGTAAGGTAAAAGTCATTCTGGTCGATACCGGGGTTGGCATGTCAGAGGAAGATCTGGAGATTGCCTTGCAGCCTTTCGGGCAAACGGACAGTTATCTGGTCCGGCGGCAGCAGGGAACCGGGTTGGGACTGCCACTGGTCAAGGCTTTTGTGGAACTGCTTGACGGGGAATTCTTTATCGAAAGCCAAGTTGGGGTCGGCACTGAAATTACCATGATCTTTCCGGGGGCCTGAGGGGGCATATGGTCCCTTAATCGGCATTCCAGTTGAGGATCACTTTGCCCGACTGGCCCGACCGCATGATGTTAAAACCGTCCTGAAAATCATCAATGGCAAAGGAGTGGGTCAGGATTGGACTGATGTCCAGCCCGCCTTCCAGCAGGGCAATCATCTTGTACCATGTTTCAAACATCTTGCGGCCATAAATGCCGTGGATTTCAAGCCCTTTGAAGATCACCTCTGTCCAGTTGATGCCTGTACCGTCGGGCAGGATGCCGAGCAAGGCAAGTTTGCCGCCATGATTGACGGTATCCAACATCTCACCAAAGGCTGTTGGAATGCCAGACATCTCTAGCCCCACATCAAAGCCCTCGGTCATATTAAGGTCCGTCATCACATCGGTCAGCGACTTACGGGATACATTGACGGCCCGTGTCGCGCCCATCTGTTTGGCGATGCCAAGGCGGTAATCATTGATATCGGTGATGACAATATTGCGCGCCCCCACTTTGCGGGCGATGGCAACGGCCATGATGCCGATGGGATCGGCACCCGTTATCAACACATCTTCGCCCACCAGATCAAATTCAAGGGCGGTATGGGCTGCATTGCCCAACGGGTCGAGAATGGCCCCCATATCATCGCTGATGCCATCTGGAAGCGGACAGATATTAACCGCCGGGATGGCGACATATTCGGCGAAACTGCCCGACCGATTGACGCCTATGCCTGACGTATTCCGGCACAGGTGCCGCTTGCCAGCCCGGCAATTTCGGCAATGACCACAAGTGACATGACCCTCGGCGGAAACGCGCTGGTCAAGGGATAGTCCCCTGACTTCCGATCCCATCTCGACGATCTGGCCGGAGAATTCATGACCAACTGCCATGGGAATTGGCACCGTGATCGGGATGGTTTTTTGCGCCCATTCATCCCAGTTATATATGTGAATATCTGTGCCGCAAATAGCGCTTTTATTCACTTTGACCAGAACATCATTGGGGCCGATTCCCGGGGTGGGGATATCTTCGAGCCAGATGCCTTCTTCGGCTTTTGCCTTTACCAGTGCTTTCATGTCTGAAATCCTTTAGCTAATCAGTCCAAGTTCACGGCCAATACGGGTGAAGGCCGCAATAGCGATATCAAGCTGTTCCCTTGTATGCGCAGCGGATATCTGGGTGCGGATACGGGCTTTGCCCTTTGGCACCACAGGGAAAGAAAATCCGACCACAAAAATACCTTCGGCGAGCAGTTTTTCGGCCATATCCGCAGCAAGCTTGGCATCGCCGAGCATGACCGGAATGATTGGATGGTCCGCGCCCGCCAGTTTGAACCCGACCTCGGTCATCTTTGCCCGGAAATAGGTGCTATTTTCATGGAGCTTCCGGCGCAGGCCATCACTTTCTTGTAAGATATCCAGCACTTTACAGGTGGTGGCGGCAATCACCGGGGCGAGCGTGTTGGAGAAAAGATAAGGCCGGGACCGATTGCGCAGCCAATCGACAATTTCTTTTGAGGCCGCGGTATAGCCACCGGAAGCGCCGCCCAATGCCTTACCCAAAGTTCCGGTCAGGATGTCAATGCGGTCGCTAACGCCCCAATGTTCCGGTGTTCCGGCACCCGTGGCGCCCATGAATCCAACCGCATGGCTGTCATCAACCATAACCAATGCATCATATTTATCGGCAAG
>JAESPY010000016.1 GCA_016765435.1 Emcibacter sp. | reverse complement strand
CGCTCTTGATTCTGGGCCTCGCCGATGACAATGAACAGATCGCCGGACAGGCTGGTTTCCACCGCGCCTTCGGTGGTGGTCATGGGCGATGAGACATAGGTGCGGCTTTCAGGATAGGCCATGAAAGANNCGCCGTCCTTNTCNGTGACNGTGATGANNCCGCGCACGGCGGTGTAATTGGGNCCNGCNACCGGTATCACATCGTCGAGCGTCAGACGAAAGTCGCCGATGGTCATGCTTTCCCCGATGTTCATGACTTTCTGGGCNTCCAGATTCCATGATGAGGTGGCGACAATGCCGATCAGGCCAACNGCAAAACCCATATGACCGAGGCTCATACCCCAACTGGAGCGCGGCTGGCGCATCAGGCGGCTGAGGCTATTGCCGATCGGCACCTGAAATAACTTTATGCGTTGGNCCAGTTCCTGNAGCATGGACAGNAGCAACCATACGCCAATGCCCATCCAGATCACGGGCATAATCTCGCCGCCGTAGGTAATATATAGGGTCATCAGCGCGGCGAGCAGGGCCATAGCGGTAATGGCTTTCAGACGTCCCATAACATTCCACAGATTGGCCCGTTTCCATTTCAGGTGAACCCCAAGCCCCATGACCAGCACCAGCGGTATCATCAGCAAACCAAAAACCAAATTGAAGAAAGGCGCGCCGACCGAAGATTTAACACTGAACAGCGCGTCACTGAGCAGCGGATGCATGGTGCCATACAGCACCACCGCCGCCGCCACGGACAGAAACAGGTTATTNATCACAAGNCCGCTTTCNCGGCTGACCGGGGCAAATAACCCTCCGGCTTGCAAGCGATCAGACCGCAGCGCAAACAACAGGAAGCTGCCGCCAATGACCAAGGCNANAAACANCAGAATGAACATGCCTCGTTCCGGGTCGGTGGCAAAAGCATGAACGGAGGTGATAATGCCGGACCGAACGATGAAAGTACCCAANAGGCTGAAAGAAAACGCTATGATCGCCAGCAATACTGTCCAGCTTTTCAGGGTGTCCCGCTTTTCCACCACGATGGCTGAATGCAGAAGGGCGGTCGCCACCAGCCACGGCATGAAGCTGGCATTTTCCACAGGGTCCCAGCCCCACCAGCCGCCCCAGCCCAGTTCGTAATAGGCCCACCATGAGCCAAGCACGATACCAATGGTCAGAAATACCCACGCCAATAATGTCCAGGGCCGAACCCACCTGGCCCAAGCCGGATCGACTTTGCCTTCGATAAGGGCGGCAATGGCAAAGGAAAAAGCCACTGAAAGCCCTACATAACCCAGATATAAAAACGGTGGATGAAACGCAAGGCCGGGGTCCTGCAACAGCGGATTCAGGCCGTTGCCCTCGAACGGTACATCGGGCAGGCGGTCAAAAGGGTTGGAGGTCAGCAGCATGAACAGGTAAAAGCCAATGCCGNTCAGGGCTTGAATAGAGAGGACCCGTGCTTGCAGGCTTTTGGGCAGGTTGCGGCCAAAATAGGCAACCATAGCGCCGAACAGAGCCAGAAACATCACCCACAGCAGAACGGAACCTTCATGGTTGCCCCAGACGCCGGAAATCTTATAGAGCAGCGGTTTCAGGGAGTGGCTGTTGCGGGCCACCACCGCCACGGAAAAATCGGACTGGATATAACAATAGGTCAGGGCCAAAAAAGACCCGAGGGACAGCAGGAACTGACCATAAGCCGCAGGTGGNCCCATGGACATCATGACGCTGTCCTGCCGGGCCGCGCCGATCAAGGGAAATATGGCTTGCAGGATTGTCAGTCCCAACGCCAGAACCAGAAGATAATGACCNAGTTCTGCNATCATGAGGCGTCGTCTTCCTGCCAAGTACCGCGTTTTTTCAGGCTGTCGNTCACGTCCTTGGGCATATAATTTTCATCATGCTTGGCCAGAACTTCCGTGGCGACAAAAAAACCGGCGGCATTCATGCTGCCTTCGGCGACAACGCCTTGTCCTTCCCGGAACAGGTCGGGCAGCAAGCCTTCGTATATAACTGATACGGTTTCGTTGCCGTCGGTGATAATGAATGTATTGACAAGTATGCCGCCGCTTTCCATGCTTTNAAAACTGCCGTCTTCCACTAGGCCGCCAAGGCGGAAANNCTGTCCCGGCTGGATGGATTTTTCGGTAACCTCGGTCGGATCATAAAACAACCGGATGCTATCTTCCAAGGCATTCAGCACCAGCAACACCGCAAGGCCAAGCACGGCTGCNGATGTCAGCATAAGATACAGGCGGCGTTTTTTCCGCATGCCGGCTTTTAAACCCATTTTACTCATTTAAGCACCCTGTTTATCTGATAATTCCCGCATCTGGTTTTCCAGTTTGCGTAGAATGGTTTCGTCTTTCTTTTTCGTCCACAGGCTTGTGACAGCAAGCACTACAAGGACGACGATACTGGCCCCGTAACTGAGCAGAATATACATGTCATTGGCTGTCATTGTCCGTATCCTCCTCCAAGCTGCATGCGAAGCGAGCGTATGCGCCGCCGCAGGATCAGGCTTTGGATGCGCCAGATCAATATGGTGACAAAAAACATATTATAGGCCGCAATCATCAACAGTAAAGCGATTAGCATATCGCCGCCAATGGTCGGGCCATCCATACGGATCAGGCTGGCGGGTTGATGCAGCGTATTCCACCAGTCCACGGAAAATTTGATGATGATCACATTGACCAGACCAACCATGGCCACAATGGCGGCGATCTTGGCGGCCCTTGCCTGATCCTCAATGGTTTGCCATACGGCCATATAGCCCAGATAAATAAAGAACAGGATCAACATGGAGGTAAGCCGGGCGTCCCAAATCCAGTAGGTTCCCCACATGGGCTTGCCCCAAAGGCTACCTGTGACGAGGCCAAGGGCGGTAAAGGCGGCNCCCATGGGCGCAATGGCNCGNGCGGCNTGATCGGCGAGNGGGTGNTTCCAGATAAANCCGACCGCACTGGATATCGCAATGGCNGCATAGCCAAATTGCGCCATATAGGCGGCGGGNACATGAATGAACATAATCCGGTAGGTGTTGCCCATCTGATAATCTTCCGGGGCAAGATATAGCGCATAATAGAGGCCAAGGGCGAACAGCAAAACCGTTACCCCGGCAGTCCAGGGCAGAATAATATTACTGAGCCGCATGAAGCGGGCGGGATTGGCAAATTTATGCATAAAAAAGGTCTATAGATTACTGACGGTTTAATCAAGCTAAATAGCACTCACTTAGTCGTGTTTTAAGGGACTTTCGTCGCAATTAAATTGATATTTATCAAGTAAAGTTTTCTAAGTAATATTGGTGCAAATGACATATGCAGGATAACGTCATGAAAAGATTGAAAAGGCCCATAAAGCTTGCTGTTGGATGGTTGTTTGTNTTGATTGGCCTGATAACCGCCCCTCTGCCCTTGCCTTTGGGGCAACTGGTGACTTTAATTGGCCTGAGCTTACTGGTTTCGGAAAGTTATGCCATCCGTATGTTCGCCCGAAAAATTCGCCGGAATTACCCGATGATCAGCCGCATGATGGAACGGGTGAAGCCTTATATGCCCGGATTTTTGAAATCCACCATNGAAGANACNGACCCGCGCCATTTAAATCAGGTGGCTGTTATTTAAATCAGGTGGCTGTTATTCCAGACCGGACCTGATGGCGGCGGCGGCGGCCCAAGGGGCGATGGCCGCACTGAACAGGGTAAAGCTCCCNAGAAGCATCAGATGCTCTATGGCTGGATAGCCGCCAATGGAGGCCTTGACCGCCAGCACGCCAAAGATCAGCACGGGAATATAAAGTGGCAGGATCAGNAGGGATANCANCACCCCGCCCCGTTGTAATGTTACGGTCAGGGACGCACCGATGCCACCGATGAANCTTAACGCCGGGGTGCCGAGCAACATGGTCAGGATCAGCGGNAGAAATCCTTGGTCTGGCANNTTCATCATNATGCCCAAAATNGGCGTNATGATAATCAGCGGCAGGGACGTGGTCAGCCAATGGGCGATGCATTTGGCNAAGACCACCAGTTCCAGCGGCACGGGGCTTAGGACAAATTGATCCAGTGAGCCATCCTCATAATCGGANTGAAACATGCGGTCCAGCGANAACAGGCAGGACAGNAGGGCCGCGACCCAGATCACGCCNACCGAAAGCTTTTGCAGCATATTCTGTTCCGGGCCAATGGCAAAAGGGAACATNGTTACGACCATGACAAAAAACCCCATGACCATGGTGGTGGCNCTGCCGTGGCGNAANGACAGGCGCAGATCACGGGCGATGATGGAAAGGCCGAGCTTTATCATAGCAGGGCCTCTTCCAATATTGTCGGCGCTCTGTAGTAAAAGTCCGACATATTCAAGGTTGAGCTTTTATCGGAATCAATATCAAGTTCGATATGGGTTGCCGCCAATATCCGTCCGCNCCGGCTNAAATGATCGTTCATCAGACCTGCCAAAAGGGCGACTCCGGCCTTGTCCAGNCCAACCGTTGGCTCATCCAGTAACCAGAATTTTCCCGGATGNCACAAGACACGTGTCAGGGCCGCCCGCCTTGCCTGTCCCGATGACAGGTAGCTGACGGGCAGGTCAAGGCAGTGATCTATGCCGATTTTCGCGGCTTCTTCTGNGATGTCACCNTTATGCTGTTCCAGATTGGCCCAGAAGGNGAGNTTTTCCGCCACGGTCATTTCCGGTTTCATGCCATTNTTATGNGCCAGATAACAGACGTTGCGGCTGACCCAGTCTTTNTCGCCGAGGATGCTGTCNGTGCCACAGGTNANNGTGCCGCTTTGGCTGGGCAACAGTCCGGCAATGATTTTCATCAGGCTGGATTTGCCCGATCCGTTGGCNCCGCTTAAGATCAGCGCCCGGCCGGGCGGCAGTTCAAAGTTGAGGTCCGAGAAAACTGGTCTGTCNCCTCTGATACAGGTCAGATTTTGTCCTCGAAGACTTTTATCCGAAATATCGCTCACTGAAAAATCCACATTCTCTTTTCAGGAAGCTATAGCATTTAGTTCAGCAATTACAAAGCCTCAGATACCCTCAGAAATTTTTNGGNAATATCCGTCCGGCCCAGACCAGTAACATGGCGGCCAGACTGAAAATAGCCGTTCCGGCGATAATTTCCGTCACATGTCCGGTCCAACTGGTGACGGTTTCGCCGTTGCTGGCCCCGGTCATTGCAAAAATCAGAAAGCTGCNGGTCATTAAAAACAACAGNGTGATTTTGGACCATGGTAGGTTNTGNGGNAGATTCTGAGGNAGATTCTGGGAAATATTGAGCGNNNTNGNNCGTGAATAATANNGTTTTTTCATGTTTTATCTCCGCTTGTTCTATTCCGATAANGGGGAATATAGNCGGNCAATGCGGTNTTANTTTGACGCAAAAAAGGTAATTTTCAGGCAAATTATGGCAGCTTTGCCACATTCNNGNTCAGCCGAACAGTTCNACATCATCCAGAAGCTCGTCCTGNCCNCCGTCCACATTTTGATTCTGTAGATAGCTGTTGAACATGCGGATCAATTCTTCTTCATCATCAAATTGGGCATTGATAATATCATCCTGCTGGTTGCGGATATTAAAGCGGATCGCTGTCCCGGAGGTACCTGTTGAAATTTTGCCTTTTATGGATGTTGTGACGGGCATGGGGTCCAGCAGTTTCATTTTCAGGCCACCCATGGAGTAATCTATGATCTGAACGGTGATGTCCGGGGTATGGCCTTCCAAAGTAATGGTGGAGGTGGTGGTGGATTTGAAACGTTCGGAACTGCGCCGTTCATTTTCATCCAGCGCGCATTGAACGATGTCCATCATATGATTGCGGATGGACAATACCTGAATGGCAAGCCCTTCTGATATCTGGTTGATTTCTTCGACAATTGTGACGGTGTTGGTGGCCTCTTGCGAAATATCATGAGCGCCATCGGTCACGGTCTGGACGCTGCTGCGGGCTTCGGTCACGCTGGCGGCTATTTCGCGGGTTGCCTCGCCCTGACGGATCACTTCGTCACGTATAACGTCGGAAGAGGCCTGTACGTCGTCGATACTTTTTTTGATCTGGTCAATGTCTTTCACCGCATCGGCGACTTTGGTCTGGATACCTTCAATATGTTTGGTGATCTCCTCGACGGACCTGCTTGTCTGGTTAGCCAGTTCCTTGACTTCGGAGGCCACGACGGCGAATCCCTTGCCTGCTTCCCCGGCGCGGGCGGCCTCAATAGTGGCATTAAGGGCCAGCAGATTGGTCTGGCGGGCAATGTTGTTGATCAGCCCGATAATATCGCCGATGCCCTGTGCAGCATGCTCCAGACCGGATATTGTCAGTTGGGTATCGTCGCTGATGCTGACGGTTCTCTGGGTCAGTTCGGTTGTTTTTTCCATTTGGCGGGTGATGGTTTCCACGGCTATGCTCAGCCCCTCTGCGGCGCGCTGTACATTGGTGGTATTATCCAGAGCCTGCGCAGCACCCTCGGCTACGGTTTCAGATTTTTGGCCGACGGTCTGTGCGGAACTGGTCAGTTGTGTGGCAATATCATTGGCGCGTTCCGCCTGAACGGTAATGCTCTGGATGTTATTTTGTAGCTCGATATCAATGGAATCGGCCATTTTGAACAGGCTGGTTTTGGTCTGTCCGGCGAATTCTTTCAGGAATTCCAACTCACCTTCGACCTGATGCTGAATTTCGGTGGCAAGGTCCGCTTTGAGGGTCATTCTGCGGACTTCCTTTTTTTGCTCACAGACTTCTGTTTTTTCCTTCTCGACGAGGGCCAAAGCTTTTTCAAGGTCTGATATGTTGTCGGGATCGCCCGAAGTGTCAGGGGTGGCTTGCCGATTGGAAAAGCCCTTAATAAGAGATACGAGGTGACGCAAAAAATTATTCATATGGTTTCTCAAGTGTTTTATGTTCCTGAACGGATACATCTTTTAATTTTATATATTTAACAAGAAGCAACCATAGATATATATTGTTAATAAACTCTTATATCTAAAATCGTGGATATGGCATCGGGGGGCTGTTGCTTCGTCAAGAATTGCGCAGAACAACGCATTTTGCTTGAGAATTATCGAATTATAGTGCAAAAGATGCTCTAAAGTATTTCAGCATATAAAATTAAGGAGAATCCCTGTGGCAACTGTTGGTCAAGACACTCTAGGCACCCGTCAGACATTGAATGTGAATGGTAAGGAGTATGACTATTACTCTCTTTCCACGGCGGCAGAAAAATTGGGGGATATATCCCGCCTGCCTTTTACCATGAAAGTGCTGTTGGAAAACTTGTTGCGCTATGAAGACGGCGTGACGGTTACAACGGGTGATGTGCAGGCCATTGTGGACTGGCAGAAAAATCTGGGCAAGGAAACCCGTGAAATTCAATATCGCCCGGCGCGGGTTTTGATGCAGGATTTTACCGGAGTGCCAGCGGTTGTTGATTTGGCGGCCATGCGTAATGCCATGAAAGACATGGGCGGCGACCCTCAAAAAATTAATCCCCTCAGCCCGGTTGATCTGGTGATTGACCATTCGGTGATGGTGGATAGCGCGGGGACAGCGACGGCCCTGAAGGAAAATGTTGATCTGGAAATGACTCGGAATGCGGAACGTTATCAGTTCCTGAAATGGGGACAGGGCAGCTTTGATAATTTCTCTGCTGTGCCGCCGGGCGCCGGGATTTGCCATCAGGTGAACTTGGAATATATTGCCAAAACAGTCTGGACCGCAGAGATTGACGGACGGACAGTGGCCTATCCCGATACCTGTGTTGGTACGGACAGCCATACAACAATGATTAACG
>JAESPY010000015.1 GCA_016765435.1 Emcibacter sp. | reverse complement strand
TTCTTGAGCCACCGGCCCACCTGTCGGGCTTCCTCAGCGGCTTCTGCCCGCAATCCATGATCCACGGTCAACGCCGTCAGGACAATATTATGAGAGGCACAATAATCCCCGAGCATCACCGTCAAGGCCATACTATCCGCGCCTCCCGATACCGCAACTGCAATCCCCTGCCCCTCAGCAGGTTTCATAGGCAGAAANAGGTCTGAAAATTCNGCGGCGGTAAGAGNCNTTGCATNATCCATATTTCAAGGACTTAACGACATCCGGCCCGTTTTTCTTCGGGCGGNCGNTTGTTTTTGTTTTCCATACTGGNCGGAAAGCGGGAGGCCANTTCACGATAGGCATCACAGGCATCNGCNTTNTCCCCCATAGCATTCAGNGACATACCGATTTTCAACAGAAACGCNGCNGCNTTGGGGCTTTTNGGATAGTTATTATAGCCTTCNAGAAACGCGCGTGTCGCTTTGGTATACATTTTACGNACATAATAAGTCTGCCCCANCCAATATTGGGCATTACCCGCNAGTTGCGCTTTTGGGTAACGTTTCAGGAACGCGGCAAGCGCTNGTTCCGCCTTGGCATATTGTCCTTTGGTCACCAGNTTCTGCGCATAGGAATATTGNTGNTTTTCNGATCCTGCGGGCAAAANATCNNCCCCGGTTGNTGCGGATNTGATATCNGGCGTTNCNACNGGCGCGGCACCTGNGGCAGNACGCCCTCCNGTTTTTTCAAGCTCGGCAAGACGNAATTCATAATCACGGGCCAGCCTGTCCATTTTCTGTTTCAACTGGTCTGTCTGATAATTGCTTTCTTCNATACGNCCTGTNAGCTGACGNAGNTGGGTTTCNATCTGGGAAATCCNGGCCTCCATATCGGCNACNNGNACGGAACCACCNGTNGCCACGGAAGCNGGCATNGTGGNCGTTNCCTGNCNGGCAAATTTACTTCCCGGTTTNAAAACCTTTCTTTGAACGGCCTTCAATTGTTTTTCAATATTATTCAGCCGCTTNTTGATTGCTTTNCTGGNNGATTGGGCNTGAGATGGCATAGACACNGCAANCCCCATGACCACAAGCAGACAAATNAACAGATTTTNNTTAAGGCTCAAGNTTTTCAGTACGCTCATTAAAATAGACTCCGGATCAGAAACTCATAAAAATACCCGCGCAGTCNTATAGAAGACGCGCGGGTATTCTTTAAAAAATCAGAATATTAATTTACGCGTGTGTATCCACGGCGATTTTTCGCCCATGAAGAAGCACCGGACCCTGTTACAACAGGACGTTCCTTGCCGTAACTTACCGTATGAATACGGGAAGGATCAACACCAAGAGCCACCAGATAATTCTTCACAGAATTTGCACGCCGNTCACCAAGNGCCAAGTTATATTCCCGAGTTCCACGTTCGTCACAATGTCCTTCAACAGTTACTTTAGTAGAAGANTGTGCCTGTAACCATGCGGCCTGACTTTGCAGTCCGGCACGGGCATCAGAGGAGAGGTCGTAACGGTCATAACCGAAATAAACCAGCGAAGAATCAGACGCTGCATCAAGAGAACCTTGAGTAGCAAGATCTTCCATCATAGGTTCCGTCATAACATCTTCTGTTGGTTCCGCAACAACAGGTTCCTGCGTCACAACAGCAGGTTCTTCAGGTGTATTATCCAAAGCACCTGTATTTGTATTCGAATTTGCACAGGCACTCAAAANCAGGGCTGCACCGATAAGTGCCCNGTATTTTACGCCATTCATTTTTTCCAGCATTTAGTGGTCCTTCCACGTAACTTAATCATATTTTATCCAACCGACGATGTGCCATTCCCCTCAAGAACTGGCGCCTGCCTGATTTCGTTTTTATAGCGAATATCATAACAAACCGCTGGAACTATAACAGAATCATTTATCTAATCAAGGGGGACCATGCAGGATCTGACCCATCAAGTGGCGTAATCATCTGCCGTTCATTATATCCGGTCAAATCNACGGTCCATAATTGCGTTTCTCCCCCACGCCCCTGCCTGTCATATGGCTGCTGACGGAAGTACATAATCACCCNACCATTGGGNGCCCATGTGGGTCCTTCATCAAGGTAGCTCTCGGATAGAAGCCNCTCACCNCTGCCATCNGGTCGCATCACACCGATATAGAATTNNCCTTTATATTGCCGGGTAAANGCGATCAAATCTCCTCTGGGTGACCAAACNGGCGTACTGTANCGGCCTTTGCCAAAACTGATCCGTTTGATGTTTTNTCCATTAGAGTCCATGACATAGATTTGNTGNCTGCCGCCCCGGTCCGAATTAAAGGTCACATAACGCGAATCAGGNGAATAGCTNGGCGATGTATCAATGGCGGTATGTTTGGTCAGNCGCTGAATTTTTCGNGTNCTNAGCTCCATNACATAAATATCCGAATTGCCCTTATAGGCCTGAGACATAATCACTTTATTACCATCCGGCGAGAAACGCGGCGCAAAGGTCATGCCCGGNAAATCTCCAAGAAGTTCCTGCTTGCCGCTGTCNATATTATAAAGATAAACCCGTGGCTTATCANCATGATAGGACAGATAAGTAATTTCCTGAGCCGTTGGCGAAAAGCGCGGCGTCAACACAAGGTTTTTACCATTGGTCAGAAAGACATGGTTATAGCCATCCTGATCCATNATNGCCAAACGCTTNACCCGTGATATTGCNGGNCCNCTTTCCGANATATAAACCACACGAGTATCGAAATAGCCGCTTTCNCCCGTCAGTCTCTTATANATCGANTCNGAAATAAGATGGGCAATNCGCCGCCAGTTCTTGGGCGANGTAAAATAGNGCAGGCCCGCCATCTGTCCNGTGCCNAACACATCCCANAGCCGGAATTCAACCTTAAGCCGCCCATCTTCCTGNAAAGNGATAGACCCGTTCATCAACACTTGCGCNCCNATNGCTTTCCAATTGTTGAAATTGGGATTGCGCAGAGATGTCAGCGCATTNCCCGACTTGATNAAGGCCGCATTATCCACCACCCG
>JAESPY010000014.1 GCA_016765435.1 Emcibacter sp. | reverse complement strand
CGTCGGTATCGTTTCTTGATCAGAAAGGGGCCGAGCAGAGGGCACCAAAATCTGACAGGTTGGCTTTTCGGGTACCGGAGCTTTATGTGGGCCGCCTGCATTTGACAGATTTTAGATGTTACACCCATGTGACATTGACGCCGGAAGCCTGTCCTGTGGTTCTTACCGGATCAAATGGCGCAGGAAAAACCAATATTCTTGAGGCGTTGTCGTTCTTGTCACCGGGGCGGGGCCTGCGAAGCTGTAAATTGTCAGAGGTGAACCGTCGGGAAGAGGCTGGTTCCCATTGGGCCGTGGCGGCGCGGTTGGAAACGCCCGATGGCAGTATGGACCTTGGTACAGGGCTGATGGCATCGGATATGTCGGCGGGGGATATAGGTCAGAAAGACAAGCGCATTGTGCGTGTTGACGGCGAAAATGGCGCAAGCCCGGCCATGTTTGGTGATATTTTGCAGGTGGCGTGGTTGACCCCACAGATGGACCGTCTGTTCATTGAGGCCCCTTCGGGCCGTCGCCGATTTCTGGACCGGATTGTGGCTAATTTTCATGTCTCCCATATGCGGGAGGTCAATGCTTACGAACGGGTGATGCGGGACCGAAACCGGCTTTTGGCCGAAGGAGCCAGTCGGGGATCGTGGGATGCTTCCTGGCTTGATGCACTGGAAGGGCGTATGGCAGAACATGGCGTTGCGGTGGCGGCAGCGCGGCTGGATGCCATTGAACGGCTGGCGGGAGCGATTGAGGAATCGACATCTTGTTTCCCTCGGGCGATTTTGGCGGTGGAAGGGCTGTTGGAAGAAGGCCTTATGGCGCAGTCGGCACTGGCGGTAGAAGATGATTTTCGGCAGGTTTTGAAGGATAACCGCCTGCAAGATAGCCGCAGTGGCCGGACTACTGCGGGGCCTCATAAAAGTGATCTTCTGGTCACGCACNGGGATAAGGACATGCNCGCNGCGCTCTGTTCCACGGGCGAACAGAAGGCCTTGTTGATNGGNATCACGCTGGCTAGCGCGCGGATTACGGCGGTGGCTTTTGGNGCGGCACCGATTTTGCTGCTGGATGAAGTGGTGGCCCATTTGGANCGNNNGCGGCGCACGTCTTTATTTGACGAGTTGGCGACTTTGGGGTCACAGGTCTGGTTGACGGGAACGGACCGGATGTTATTTGATGAACTGGACGGCCGGGCGCGGTATTACCGGGTGGAAAACAGTTGCGTAGTTGAAGAGTAATTTTGCCGGAAAACCCGGTATAATATATATAAGGGACACAAGTTTATGTCTGACGATACANAGATGAAAGATGCTACCGAGGGCGCAGAAAGTTATGGCGCGGATTCCATTAAGGTTCTGAAAGGCCTTGATGCGGTGCGTAAGCGNCCGGGCATGTATATTGGCGATACCGAGGACGGATCGGGCCTGCATCATATGGTGTTTGAGGTATCGGATAACGCCATTGATGAATCTCTGGCGGGATATTGTGATCTTGTGTTGGTGTCGATGAATCCGGATGGCTCCATATCCGTCACCGATAATGGTCGGGGAATTCCGGTGGGCATTCATGCAGAAGAAGGCATGTCGGCGGCACAGGTCATCATGACCCAATTGCATGCGGGCGGCAAATTTGACAGTAATAGCTATAAAATCTCCGGCGGCTTGCATGGGGTTGGCGTATCGGTGGTGAATGCCCTGTCCGATTATCTGGAACTTACAATCTGGCGNAATGATAAAGAACATTTCATGCGTTTCGANAATGGCGACGCGGTGGATGATCTNGTGGTGGTCGGTGATGCGGTGGGCAAAACCGGCACTATGGTCACGTTCTTGCCAGCGACGTCGACCTTTGGNACTATTGAATTNGATTTTGACAAACTGGTGCATCGTTTCCGGGAACTGGCGTTTCTGAATTCCGGGGTGCGTATCGTGATTCAAGATAATCGCCATGCGGAAAAACAGGAAGTTGAGCTATATTATGAAGGCGGCATTACGGCCTATGTTAAATATTTGGACCGTAGCAAGGTCGCTTTAATCCCTAACGCCATNACCATCAGCGGCGAAAAGGATGATATTATTTTCGAATGCGCCCTGCAATGGAATGACAGCTACCATGAAAACGTCATGTGTTTCACCAATAATATCCCACAAAGGGATGGCGGGTCTCATCTGGCGGGTTTCCGGGCATCACTGACCCGAACTATTAATAATTATGCCAATGAAACCGGCATTGCCAAACGGGAAAAAGTCTCTATCAGCGGCGATGACAGCCGNGAAGGCCTGACCTGTGTATTATCGGTANAGGTGCCGGACCCCAAATTCTCGTCCCAGACCAAGGACAAGTTGGTGTCCTCCGAGGTGCGTCCCGTGGTGGAAAGCTTGCTCAACGAAAAACTCAGTGCCTGGTTTGAGGAGCATCCCCAAGAGGCCCGGATTATCATTGGCAAAATCGTCGAAGCCGCCGCCGCGCGGGAAGCCGCTCGTAAAGCGCGTGAGCTGACCCGGCGCAAGGGCGTATTAGATATATCATCTCTGCCCGGAAAGCTGGCCGATTGTCAGGAACGCGACCCGGCGAAATCAGAATTATTTCTGGTGGAAGGGGACAGTGCGGGCGGTTCTGCCAAGCAGGGACGTTCCCGGAAAAATCAGGCGATTCTACCGCTGAAGGGTAAAATTCTTAATGTGGAACGGGCGCGTTTCGATCGTATGCTCGGCTCACAGGAAATTGGGACGCTGATTACGGCCATGGGCACCAGCATTGGACGAGATGATTTTAATATCGAAAAATTACGGTATCATAAGATCATCATAATGACCGATGCGGATGTGGACGGGGCGCATATCCGAACCCTGTTGTTGACGTTCTTCTTCCGTCAGATGCCCGAATTGATTGAACGGGGCTATCTGTATATTGCCCAGCCGCCGCTCTATAAGGTCAGCCGGGGCAAGTCCGAGGTTTATCTAAAAGATGATGCGTCACTGGAAGACCATCTTATTCAGCAGACATTGGATGAAATGATGTTGCGCCTGGCTGATGGCACACAGATTGCGGGTAATGACCTGAAGGACTTGGTTGAAAAGGTTCGTAAGGTCAGCCGGATATTGGCTCATGTGCCCAGCCGTTATAACAAGGAACTGATCGAAGAACTGGCGCTGGCCGGGGCGATGAATGTGGCGACCTTGGGGGATGAAACACAGGCAACCGCCGCCATTGCCGGAGTGGTCAAACGCATGAATATGAAAGCGACCGAAGGCGAAGACAACTGGTCCGGTCATCTTGAGCCAGAAGGCGATGGTGTGGTTTTTGTTCAGGAAATCCGGGGCATCAAGGATGTTTACCATATTGATAATGGCTTTATCAATTCGGCAGAAGCCCGCGCATTGAGTGAGGTGATGAAGGACCGCAGAGATGTTTTCGCCGCCACCTCCACAATCAGCCGCAAGGATGAATTCCACGATATCAACCTGCCCAGTGATCTGATGACATTGGTTATGTCCTATGGGCGTAAAGGTCAGGCGATCCAGCGCTATAAGGGTCTAGGAGAAATGAATCCGGAACAATTGTGGGAAACCACTCTTGACCCGGAAGCCCGGACCTTGCTTCAGGTGAAAATTGATCATGCGGATACTGCCGATGAAATATTCACCAAATTGATGGGCGATGTGGTTGAGCCGCGTCGGCAATTCATTCAGGATAACGCGCTGAATGTGGCCAATCTGGATGTTTAAGGTCTTTTTGTAAGCTTAGTTCTGGCGTTGGCTACTGATTTAACAGTCGGCCCAACGCCGGATCAAATTATGATAGAGGCCCGAAGATTTAACCGCCAGCGGGTTATCAACACCTTTCTCGGCGGAGAGTTCCTGAACTGATTGGTCAAAATCATAGAGTAATTCACGTTGCCCACTGTCCCGGACCATGCTTTGCAACCAGAAAAATGAACAAATGCGTGCGCCGCGTGTGACCGGACGGACATAATGCAGGCTATTCGAAGGATATAACACCATATCCCCGGCGTTTAGTTTAACTTCCTGTGCGCCGTAATTTCCCTCTATAACAAGTTCGCCGCCGTCATAATCGTTTGGATCGCTTAAAAATAATGTTGCCGATAAATCGGTGCGGATACGAACGGGCGAGCCTTTGACAGCCCGAATGGNATTGTCCACATGNGCNCCAAAATGCTGACCNCCNNTATATTGGTTGAACAGNGGGGGNAATATCNTTTGGGGNAGGGCGGCGGAAATAAATGTCTGGTTTATGGCCAGCGCATCAAGNATCACANCNCCTAANAATATGGATTGTGGACTGCCTTCNACGATTTGGCTGTTGTTTTTAACCATGCCGGANTGAANNCCTGCGGTNACATTACCATCNACCCATTCGGCTTCNTCCATAATTTGCCGACAGGCATGGACTTGGGCGGCATTCAATATTTCTGGAATTGCGATGAGCATTCTTCAGACCTTTTTTTGAGTTGTCCCGCCAGTAGAAAAAATACTGGCGGGATGTTGTAGAGTATACTTAAAATTCAATATCCAGAGTAAGGGATGCTGAACGTCCGGGCGCGATATAAGTAAAGGGCGCCGTATTACGATAAAGACTGTCATAATAGACCTTATCGGTCAAATTCTGGACATTTAAAGAAACCTTTATCATCTCGGTGATGCGGTAATTGGCAAAGGCATCAAAGCGGACATAGGACGGAATGAACGTCGTGCCGCCTGCAACGCCTGCACCGCCCAGAATTTTACTGGAATAGTTGGCAATGGCCCCAAAGTCCAAATCAGATGTTATTTGGTATTTGGCCAATATGGTAAAGCTCTGTTCCGCAACATTGGCCAGTTTTTTACCAATATCATTGCTGCGGGCAGAATCGATGACTTTTGTGTTAAGCAATGTCACGCCGCCGAAAATGCTTAATTCAGGCGTGATACTACCGGACAGTCCCAATTCAATCCCATCAACACGTATTTTGCCATCCAATGTGGTGACTTCGGGAAGAATGGAGAAGCTGCCATCTGGGTTGCGTACAAAACCACCAGTCACATCAAACGCGGTTTTTTCAATGCGAAAAACGGCGGCTGTGACCAGAAGATGTTCGTCAAAAAGAGCCCATTTGGTGCCAAGTTCGAAACTTTTGTTGCGTTCCGGATTCAGATTTTGATTGCTGTCCGTAATGCCGCCGTAAGCCGACCCGCCGCCATCAACCTGCTCCCCCGGTGGGTTCGAAGATGACCCATAGGATATATAGATACTGCCATTCTCGGCCGGTTTATAGGTGACTCCGGCATGCCAGTTAAGGAAGGTTCCTTTATTTGTAAGCGCGCCCGGACTACGGCCACCAATGGAGGTCTTAACAACCTTGTAATCATCAAGACGCAGGCCGCCAAAGACTTGCCATTGTTCGTTGATGTCTATGGTATCAATCAGGAAAATGGCTTTGGTCGTGATCTCTGATGTTGTTTCAGAGCCACTGAGCGCCAGCGGCCATATCCACTCAACGGAACTGTCCGGGTTCCACAGGTTTTGTAAAATGGGGTTGTTTCTGCCCGGTACCGGAATGCCAGCAGGGTCGCCATTGGGATCTTCGGCGGTATCGAAATTATAGGGGCGGTTTTGAATTTTTTCTTTCGAATATTCAAATCCTCCTACCAAGGTATGGTTTGATACTGTCCATATAAGGTTAGTTTGGTTGCCAATATAGCGATTGGTTTGATTGCGGGTTTTTGCGCCTGCGGGAACGGTCCAGTTGGCCGGATCAGGGTCCGTTGTGCGGGCGTTTTCAGGGGCGGTAATAACATAGGCATTCCATGTTTTACCGTACCGCATGGTTGTTTCTAAACTTAGATTTTCTGACAGCTCAACATCCAGCCGCGCTGTTATAATATTGGCATTGTTCTTGTGAAAATCACGGGAAAGAATGCCATAGAAATTATTACGATCAACATCAAAAGGTTTATTGTTCGTAACATCATAGGGAACTCCCCAATCGGGAAGGGAATCAGTTTCCAGATGATAAAAATCAAGGGTAAGCTTTGCGGTGTCGGTGATTTTATACGTGCCTGCGATGGACCCGCCCCAGCGTTTGTTGTAAATATCATCCCGTCCGGCGACGTCGCTGTCATGCCACATGCCATTGGCCCGGATGGATAAGCGGTCCGTTACCACATGATTGATATCTACTGTAATCCGTTTTTGATTGGCCGTGCCAAGAGTAAGATCAATATCGCCAAAATTTTTGTCTGATGGGGCTTTAGACACCATATTCACAGCGCCGCCAGTTGTGCCGCGTCCGCCAAAAACTGAACTTGGCCCTTTGAATATTTCAATTTGTTCAATGGCAAAAATTTCCCGTGAAATCACACCGGGGTCCCGAATGCCATCGACATAAATATCATTACGGGCATCAAAACCGCGAATGAATACCCGGTCACCAAAGGCATTGCCGCCTTCGCCAGTACCCAAAGTAACACCCGGTTGAATCCGCATCAAATCCCGAAAAGTGTTTGCGCCGGTATCGTCGATAAGTTCTTTTGGAATAATCGTAATCGACTTGGCCGCATCAAGAATAGACTGGGTTAATTTTGATGATGAGGAGCGATCAATTTTGAACGGAGCCATGGGATCGGCGTAGGGATTGCTTGCCCCGCTGCGGCCCTCTACGATCACTTCTTCGATATCTTTGTCCGGGGCATCAAATGCAATACGGTCTGCTGCCAGAGATGCTGTAGACAGGAGGGCAACGGATAACAATCCGGCGCTGCCTGCTTTTGCTGTTGTTAATGCCGCATTACGTAATGTTTGCGGTATTCTTTGTGAGGACATTTTTTTTTCCTTCTCCATGAATTTTACCCATTTCTGTTTTTTCTTAGCCCTGATAGTTTTGTGTGGCTAAATATCTCAAACGCGCATTATTGCCCCTTTGGATAGGAAATCTTCTATTACTATTAATAATTAATTGCAACTAGATTTAATAGTAATTCTCATTATTAATCATAAAAGAGGCTATCAGGAATAGCTCAGGTGGAAATATCTGTATTTCTTTAGAAGCCAAAGGGGGAGGTGCAGCGATATATTTTGTGGGAGTTAAGATGGGTGAGGGAGGGGGAATAAAGAAAGTCCGGCCTGAATATAAGGTTCAGGCCGGATTGATATTGTGGTTATTTATGACGCGCACGGGCGTCACTAAAATATTTCTGAGTTCTAGTTGTCTTTTTTGAATTCTTCTTCGTGCAACCAGGCCGCATGTTTCAGGGTTTTTTTGCTTTTCGTCCAGTCGATCAACATTTGCGGGGCAATATCGTGAAGCTTTTTCATTTCCTCTGGTGTGGCGGTATCATAGGCCAGCTCTAGACGGTGACCATCGGGGTCGCGAAAATATATCGATTGGAAAATATGATGATTCGTCGGCCCGACAACTTCGATGCCATCGGCTTCCAATTTGGCTTTGACCTTAAGAGCGGTTGCTTCGTCTTCGACTTTAAAGGCGATATGCTGTACCCAGTCTGGCGTGTTAGGGTCCCAGCCCATTTTTGGTGAGTTTGGAATTTCAAAGAAAGCCAGAACATTCCCGGCTCCCGCATCCATAAACAAATGCATATAGGGATCTGGCTCACCCGTTGAAGGCACCTTGTCTTCGGAGATGGCCAGCACAAAATCCATATCGAGATATTTCTGGTAAAATTCAACGGTTGTTTTGGCATCCATGCAGCGGTAGGCAACATGGTGAATTCTCATTAATGTCATTTTCCGGATCTCCATATTGAAAGGGGTATTAAAGATATGAAATGATAATAGTTTCAAATGTAACTAATGTCAAGGCTGAAGTTTAGGAGGAAGTTTTAGGTCGGGGCGGGTTGTCTTATGGACAGTGATATTTTATGGTCGCTTCAGACGGGGTGAGGAACAAATATGACGCGTGGACCCAAAGGAAAAGCGGCCTTGAAGAAAAAAGACAGCAGTCGCCGGAAGAAAATCACCGGGGTCAAGGAAGCTGGCAAGGCACCACGGAGTGGTTTAGCCAAGTTGGTTTACCAGGCTTTAGTGGGCATGATCTGGCTCTTTATTCTGTTGGTGCCTGTGGTGATCTATTACGCTCATGATCTGCCGGATATTTCTAATATTAAGTTGATGACGGGGCGTTCAACGGTGATGGTCATGGACCGGGATGGTGGATTGCTGGCGTCTTACGGCGATGTTTATGGTGACTGGCTGGATTATGACGAAATCCCGCCAGTGCTGGTCGATGCGGTGATTGCCACTGAGGATAGACGTTTTTTCAGCCATTACGGCGTTGATATTCGCGGCTTGGGCCGGGCGCTGGTGAAAAATATTGCCACCGGCAGCGTAGCCGAAGGCGGCAGCACCATCAGCCAGCAATTGGCGAAGAATCTTTTCCTGTCCGCAGATAAGACCGTCAAGCGCAAAATTAAGGAATTGCTGCTGTCCAATTGGCTGGAACTGAATTTCAGCAAGGAAGAAATTCTCACTTTTTATTTTAACCGGGTTTATTTTGGTGCGGGGGCCTTTGGTATTGATGCGGCTGCCCGGACTATTTTTGGTCATAGTGGCCGGAAACTTTCCCTGAATGAAGCGGCTATGCTGGCGGGGATTTTAAAGGGACCGGCGCTATATTCTCCTCTGCGTGATGTGGAACGGTCTTATCGGCGGATGGAGGAAGTGCTCAATAATATGGTGGAGGCGGGTTATATTCCGCAATCCACGGCGGATAAAGCCCGGAGAAATAATGTCNATGTNGTGGATAAACAAACCGGCGGTGATGAGCGTTATTTCAGTGACTGGANCATGGAACAGGCCGCCACATTAATCGGTTCTGTCCCNGAACCGATCATNATTTANACCACGNTGATGCCNCANATNCAGGATAAAGCCAANAAGGCCCTGCAACGGATTATGGATAAGGAAGGCGCACCGCAAGACGCGGGGCAGGCNGCTTTGGTCTCTCTGGATATGGATGGGGCGGTCCGNGCCATGGTCGGGGGCGTCGATTATANCAAGAGCCAGTTTAACCGGGCGGCACAGGCCCGGCGGCAACCGGGGTCTGCGTTCAAGCTGTTTATCTATCTTGCGGCGTTGGAGGCGGGCTTGACCCCGGATGATGTNATGCGGGACAGCCCNGTGATTTTGGAGGGNTGGCAGCCGAAAAATTACAGCGGNAAATATCGCGGTGAGGTCACGTTGCGGGAAGCCTTTGCCCTGTCAATAAATACGGTAGCGGTTAAATTATCGGAACGGATCGACCGACAGAATGTTATTGAAATGGCTAAGCGACTGGGCCTGACCACACCGATTGTGACGGAACCTTCTTTGTCTTTGGGGACGTCGGAGGTTTCCTTGCTGGAACTTGTTGCGGCTTATGGNGTGGTCGCCAATGGCGGTTATGGCATCGTGCCTTATGGCATCGTGGAAATACAGAATAGTGCCGGACAGATTTTATATCGTCATATGCCGGGACCACCGGAAAAAATATTGTCCGATGATGTGGTGATGGTTATGGATGACATGCTGAGGTCGGTGGTGGCATGGGGTACGGCGCGTCAGGCGCAAATGACTTTTCCCGTGGCGGGCAAAACCGGCACGACGCAGAATTACAGGGACGCTTTGTTTTTGGGTTATGGCCTGAATATGGTCAATGGCGTTTGGGTGGGTAATGATGATGCCAGCCCCATGAAACAGGTCACAGGCGGGGGAATGCCCGCCAGAATATGGCGTAATTTCATGTATCGGGTGCATGTGGGGCGGGACGATGCCACGCTGGCAACGCCAAATGTCCGGCCTCGGGACAAACCAAAACACAAATAATGTCTGAAATGGGTAAAAACTTACAGAACGTTGACCTTTCCGTAATATCCCGCTGATAAAGTTGGCACATCTCTTTATGATATGGAAAAATGCATGGCTGACGTCAAAATCGACATCAAAGATATTAAACATTATATCGGGCAGGATATCGGCCTGTCCAAATGGGTGGAGATCACCCAGAGCCGGGTGAATAAATTTGCCGAAGCCACGGGCGATTTTCAATGGATTCATGTGGACGCAGAGCAAGCTAAAGCAGATTTGTCATCAGGACGGACGATCGCGCATAATTTTCTGCTGTTGTCATTGGTGCCCAAGTTTTTCGATCAAACCGTGGCCTTTACCGGCATACGGTACGGTCAGAATAAGGGNGCTGAAAANANACAGTTCNTGANCCCCCTGCCAACNGGCAGNCGAGTGCGCACCCGGTTAAAATTGTCGGGNCTTAAAGACCTTGGTCAAGGNGCTCAGACGGCCACNTTTCATATTGTTATGGAACNGGAAGGCAGNGATGANCCGGTTCTGAANATGGANCTTATTTTGCTTTTTGTNGCCGNAAAAAAACAAGNNNCNCCNCAGNNCTTAGCCGATCAGCATCAGGCGACTGCCCTCGGTCTTTAACCAGCGGCGGGATATTNTCCANTCAGGATAGAGCTTTTCCACCAGCCCCCAGAAGGCNGGGCCGTGGTTCATTTCNACCAGATGGGCCANNTCNTGNGCCACNACATANTGTAATATTTCNGGNTCNGCCATGATNAGCCGCCATGAAAAGGACAGGGTTTTCCGACTGGAACAGCTGCCCCAGCGGCTGGNGGTATCACGGACCATAACCTTGTGAGGGCTTTGNCCCAATGCGGGTTNAAAATNTTCTACGGCTTGGTTTAAAGCNCGGCGGGCCTGTTTTTTNAGCCAGTTCTGAAGNNGTGTCTCAAANCCGGANAGNGGGCCGCCGACGATNAGCTGGCCGTNTTTCATTTGTACCGTTGCNGNCNTGTCAGGNTTNTGNATGATATCCACGTCCCGNCCCCGATAAGGAATGATCTCCCCGGCACTTAAAGGGATTGCCTCGGGGGTTTTTTCATATTGTTCCTTGATCCAGTCAAGATGCTTTTTGGCGAATTGAAGGGCTTTGCGGTCGGAGACGCCGGGCGGCAGGGTCAACAGAGCTGAACAGCTTTTGGGCTCAAACCGTAATTTCAGGTTTTTGGCACGGGGGTGTCGCCGCAGGATCAACGGAAAATTACCGATGAAATAATCTGGTTCCGATGTCATTCCCCGGTCCAGTCAACGATATGATTTTCAAGATCGCCTGCATCCCGTTCAGAAACCACCCGGCCCTGCACGGAAATCCCTGCATCATGGACGCTGGTTTTGGAGCCGGAAACTAATGGATGCCAGGAATTTAGGTCTTTACCCTCGCTCACCAGACGGTAAGCACAGCTTTTGGGTAGCCAGGGAAACGTCGGGACTTGATCCGGGGTCAGAACCACACAGTCGGGGACCAGTTTCTTGCGGATAGGATAGTTTTTACACTGGCAACTGACCGTATCCAACAGGCGGCAGGCCACATCGGTATAGGAAATGGCACCTGTGTCTTCGTCCTCCAACTTATGAAGACAGCACAGGCCACAGCCATCGCACAGGGACTCCCATTCTTTTTCGGTCATCTCCGTTAGCTTCTTTGTACGCCAGAATGCGGAATCGGTTACCATTAACGGATAATTTCTTCCAGACGGCGGGCCATTTCCGCGGGGTCTGTCCGGCTTTTGAAATGGGTAATATATTCGCCGTCCCGGTCCATAAGATAGGTATAGGAAGTATGACTGACCATATAGGCAT
>JAESPY010000013.1 GCA_016765435.1 Emcibacter sp. | reverse complement strand
GGAACATATGGCGTTCAAAGGGACAAAAAAACGTAATGCCCGCGATATCGCCGTAGTTATTGAGAATGTTGGCGGTTATCTGAATGCCTATACCTCCCGGGAACATACCACCTATTATGCGCGTCTGTTGAAGGATGATCTGCCTCTGGGCTTAAATGTACTGGCAGATATATTGCAGAATTCTGTCTTTGATCCGCAGGAACTGGAAAGAGAACGCGGGGTCATCATTCAGGAAATTGGCCAGTCTAACGATACGCCCGATGATATTGTCTTCGATTATTTTCAGGAAGCTGCTTATCCCGATCAACCTGTAGGCCGTCCCATATTGGGAACGGTGGAACGGGTCAACAGCTTTAGCCGTGATGATTTGAACGGATATATGTCTGATCATTATAAAGCCGAACAGATGGTGGTGGTCGCCTCCGGTAATTTTGACCCGGACAGTTTTGTGGAACAGGTGGCAGAGGAATTCGCGGACCTTAAACCCGCGCGGGATATAAAAAGTGAAACCGCCATTTATCACGGCGGCATGCAAAAGCAGCAGCGGGATCTGGAACAGGTAAATCTGTTGATCGGATTCGAGGGCATTCCCTTTGACGATCCTGATTTTTACGCGGCACAGATTATGTCTATGGTGCTGGGCGGCGGCATGTCTTCGCGTCTGTTTCAGGAAATACGGGAAAAGCGCGGGCTGGTCTATTCCATCTACTGCTTCATGCAGTCCTATGTGGACGGCGGAAGTTTCGCCATTCACGCGGGCACCGGACCGGAACAGGTGGCCGAACTAGTTCCCGTGGTTGCCGAAGAAATGCATAAATTATCCGCGTCGGTTTCAGCCGAAGAAGTCAATCGGGCCCGTGCCCAGATGAAGGCCGGATTGCTCATGTCTCTGGAAAGCACCACCAGTCGTATGGAACAATTGGGACGGCAAATGATGATTTTCGGCCGACCCGTTCCCCATGCGGAAATCATTGAAAAAATTGAGCAGGTCGATGCCGTTGCCGTGATGCGCTATATGGATCGTATGTTGACGGATAATAAACTGTCCGTTGCCGCTGTCGGCCCGTTAGAACATCTGGAAGATTACGACAAGATCGCCGCTCGTTTTTAGGAAAATTTCCGTTATAAATCCAGAGCAGGCTGGCGCAGGTGATGAATGATTTTCATCATCACGGTGGGCAGGGCAAGGTCGTCTATGCGGCTAAAGGGAAACCAGTCGCCTTCCTGAAGCTCGATCATTTCCTGCAATTCCAACCGGATAACCTTTAATTCAAGGTGGAAATGGGTGAAGCTGTGCCGGACCATGCCCGGCGTTTCTTTCCAGTTGGTGATGATGGGGATTTGCGGTATGGGCACCGCGTCCCAATCCGGTGTTTCCAGCCAATCCGAAGATGGTACTTCCATCATACCGCCGAGCAAACCATTTTCAGGCCGCCGACAGAGCCAGATATGCCCCTGATATTCTGCCCAGAAGGCATAGCCCCGGCGGGTCGGTTTGGGTGCTTTGGATTTTCGGTGGGGTAATTGATCGGCGGTGCCAAGGACATTGGCCGCACAATGGTCTTCCCACGGACAGCGGTCGGGACATTTTAGTATTTTCGGCCCACAGATATCGGAACCCAAATCCATTACGGCCTGAGCATAGTCACCCGCACGATGAGCCGGGGTCAGGCATTCGGTCAGCTCCTTTAACTGTGGCTTGGCATCGGGCAGGGGCGTGGTTATATTGAACATGCGGGCCATGACCCGTTCAATATTACCATCCATGACTGCCGCCTGTTTGCCAAAAGCGATGGCGGCAATGGCCGCTGCAGTATAGGGACCAACGCCGGGAAGTTTTAATAAGCTCTCTTCCGTATCGGGGAAAATCCCGCCCAGTTCATGGGTGATATATTGCGCGCATTTGTGGAGGTTGCGGGCACGGGCNTAATAGCCNAGCCCGGCCCANGCCGTTAAAACCTGATCCTGATCNGCGNNGGCNAANTCTNTGATNCTTGGCCATTTTGCCAGAAACTTCTCANAATAGGGAATGACNGTGACCACTGTNGTCTGCTGCAACATAATCTCGCTGAGCCAGATGTGATAGGGGTCGGGGATGNNCNTGCTTCCNGGNGGAATGCGCCATGGCAACGCCCGCGCGTTNTCATCATACCANTCCAGCAAGGCATCGGCCAGTTCNTCCGGGTTTTGTGGGAGCTNNTTATGTGAAGAGGCTATGCTGTTCATGGACCTGTAAATTTATAAAAGAACGAGACTATACATGACTTACCGTATAAATAAAAGAGNGAGATTTCAGCAAATATACCAACAAATCATAATTTCGTCATATTGCTGTATATCCTGTCTGAAACAGGTATATTGAACATATGTTAATCAAAGCTAAAAATAGAACCAAGTCGGTNGCCGAGGCGGCAAGAAAAGCCGGTAATATGGCNTTTCGCCGCTATGGTTTTTCTCAGCGGGAAATNGTCGCCCGNTGGCCGGANATTGTTGGTCCTGCGCTGGCNGATTGCAGCCTGCCGGAACGGNTGACNTTTCCCCGTGACGANAAAAGNGGCGGNAGTCTCTATATNCGGGTGCAGGGTAGTATGGCGCCGGAGNTGCAACATTTTGAGCCAATGGTTATCGAACGGATCAATTCCTATTATGGNTATCAGGCGGTGGAAAGNNTGGTTTATCGTCATGGTCCGGTNCCNATGCGNCACCAAAAAACCAAACGGCCAGAGCCNAATTTGACTGATTCTCAGAAAAAAACCTTGGAAGGTCAGTTNCAGGGAGTGACCAACCCGGAATTATACAAGGCTCTTTTTCGNCTGGGCAGTGAGGTGNTTTCCGTTNAAAAACCAGAGAAAACAAAGAGCCGACGTCGGTTTACCCGNCGTGGNATGGGAAGCCAAAANCCNGAATGATGATTCTTTACTTGATTTTCCCTATCGTTAATTTTTATACTTTCATACAACATATTGTGGATTGAATATGACNGANCAACTATATAACCGAATTTCTAAAATATTNCTCGTCATNGCGNCNGGATTNTTTGTGGCTGTNCCTGCGGGCTNTGCNGCGGATAAGGATAGCGGGTTTCTGAATTATGANATGATCATTGGGGATAAGGANGCGCCGATAGAGATTATCGAATATGCCTCCACCACCTGTCCCCACTGTGCCACGTTTCATAAGGATATTCTGCCGGAATTGAAAAAGAAATATGTGGAAACGGGCAAGGTGAAAATTATTTTCCGCAATTATGTTTTTCAACAGCCTTTTGATGTTTTTGCAGCGTCTCTGAACCGTTGTGTTTCAGAAAAGAAATTCTTTCCGTTGCTTGGGCTTTATTTCAAGCGTCAGGCCTCATGGGTGAAGGGTAAGGAATTTAACGAATTGAAGCCTTATGGTAAATATGCCGCTCTTGGTTTTGCCAAAGGAGAGGCCATTAAAATTGCCAAAATCGCTGGCATGAAAGAATCCGAGGCCTATCAATGTTTGGCCCGGACAGAGGTACTAAAATATCTTATGGATGTTAATAAAACGGCGCGGGATAAATATGATGTTCAGAGCACCCCGGCTGTAATCGTCAATGGCAAGAAACTGGATTCTTATTCCTTTGAAGCCATTGAAGAAGCTATTTTGGCGGAGAGCAAATAATGACTCGTAAATTTGTCTTTTTGATTGTTGTTCTTGTTATGGGGGCCGGAGCGCTTGGCGTTAGTATTATGACGCAATCGCCAGAGCAAAGTAACGCCAATGCTGCGGTAGAGGTGCCTTCTGTTCAGGTGGAGACGAACAAGGCTGATTTTCTGAATTACGATATGGTCATCGGTGATGTAGATGCCCCGGTCGAAATTATAGAATATGCGGCCATATCCTGTTCCCATTGCGCCCATTTCCATGAAGAGGTCTATCCTGAGCTAAAGAAGAAATACCTTGATACGGGCAAGGCAAAACTGGTGTACCGCAATTTCATCTTCAACAATCCTTTTGATGTATTTGCCGCCAGTATCAGCCGTTGTGTGCCGGAGGAAAAATTCCTGCATGTGATGGAGACTTATTTTCAATATCAGAATGTGTGGAATAACATCCCAGAATTGCAACGCATCCTCGAAGAGGACGGCAGGGAAGCGGCCTTTGAATATGCGAAAGGCGAAGTGACTAAAATTGGCAAATTGGCCGGAATCGGTGAAGATGAAGCCCGGACGTGCATGGAGAATGAAGCCGTGACAAATTATCTTTTGAAGGTTCGGCAGGAAGCTGTTGAAAAATATGACGTTCAAAGCACGCCCACATTGATTGTGAACGGGAAGAAACTTGATAATAACGATATGGCCTCTCTTGAAAAGGCCATTGAGGATGCGACAAAATAGGTAACGGATAAGAGGAAAAATTGGATTTTACGCGACTTCGGTTATCCGGTTTCAAGTCCTTTGTGGACCCGACCGAATTGATCATCGAAAAGGGCCTGACCGGGGTGGTCGGGCCGAATGGTTGTGGCAAGTCCAATCTTCTGGAAGCTCTGCGCTGGGTCATGGGGGNAAATTCCGCCAAAAACATGCGCGGGTCCGGTATGGATGATGTCATTTTTGCCGGAACCACCACGCGCCCGTCCCGAAATCTTGCCGAAGTAACCTTGAGCATCCATAATAATGACCATTCCGCCCCGGCAATATTCAANGATGAAGTTGAGATGGAAATTTCCCGGCGTATTGAACGGGAAAGCGGCTCCGCATACCGCTTNAATGCCAAGGACGTGCGGGCAAAGGATATTCAGCTTTTGTTCGCCGANGCCTCCACCGGGGCTCATTCCCCATCATTGGTCAGTCAGGGACGCATCGGCAGTCTGGTGAATGCCAAGCCCAAAGAAAGACGGATGATATTGGAAGAAGCCGCTGGAATCAGCGGACTTCATTCCCGTCGGAAAGAGGCCGAAAGNAAATTACGCTCCGCAGAACATAACCTTGAACGACTGGCCGATATTGAAATACAGTTGCAGGAACAGATCAAGGGCCTAGAGAAGCAGGCCCGTCAGGCCACAAGATACAAGAAAATCAGCGCTGAAATCCGCACTCTGCAAGCTTTAATCAATTATATGGAATGGCTGGCCATCCAGGAGCAACGGCAAATTTCAGACAAGGACTTGCGTGATGTGGTGATACAGGTTGCTGCCATCACCACCGACCTTGGCCGCCTGAACCGGGAACAGGCGATAGAGGCAGCGAAACTGCCAACCCTACGTCAGAATGAAACTGAATTTGCCGCCAAATTGCACCGGATTACGGTGACGCGGGATGGTCTGGATGGCGAGGAAACCCGCCTGACAGAAACGCAGGAGAAATTGCGTGACCTGTTGGCACAGATTGATCAGGATGAAGTGCGGGAACGAGATGTCATCGCGGATACCTCTGCCATTCTGCAACGTCTGTTGGCGGAAAAGCAGGAATTGCGCGATCAGACGGAAAACCAGACCGATAATGTAGATGAATTGTCAAAATTATTGAAGGGTAAGCAAACGGCAACCCTTGAGGCGGAATGGAAGCTGGAGGAGTTGACCCAGAAACAAGCCCAGCAAACCGCAGAAAAAGACAATTTGACCCGCAATAGTACAGAAAGCAGCCAAAGGCTTGAGGCTTTGGTCGAACAGCGCACCACGATTGAGGAACGTCTGGCTCGTCTGGAAAGCAACAATCTGTTCACTACCGCGCTGTCCAGTGCAGAAAACGCATTGGCAGAAGCCGAAAATGCCATCAGTATCCTATCCGCGAAAGCAAGAGACGCCGAAGATAACCGTCAACTGTCCCAGCAAAAGGAACAGGATGCCCGCGATATATTACAATCTCTGCAAGGCAAGCTGGCGCGGGTTCAAGCCGAAAAAGAAGGNCTGGAGCAGTTGCTNGCCAGCAGNGGAGANGGNAATGGCACGCCGATCATGGAACGNCTAACGGTGACGCCCGGATATGAAAAGGCGCTTGGNGCCGCGTTGGAGGCTGATCTGGAAGCCCCCGATGATGTGACAGCACAGGTTCACTGGCGGACNCTNTCGGCTTATGAACGNACACAGGAACTGCCCGCTGGCGTGGAAAATATGACGGCTCATGTGAGGGGCGGGGANATGCTTGTCCGGCGGNTGGCACAGATCGGNGTTGTTGCCAATGAGACNGATGCCTTGTNTCTGCTCAGTCAATTGAAACCGGGACAGCGNCTGGTCAGCTTGAATGGGGGCTTGTGGCGCTGGGATGGTCTGTGTATTTCACCGGAAGCGCCCAGTACAACGGCGGTAAAACTNGCCCAGAAGAACCGCTTGGTTGAATTGGCCGTATCCTTTGGCAGTTGCAAAGAAGATGTGGGCGCGGCGCGGGAAACCCTNCATCAGGTTAAAGAAGAATTGGAAGCTGTTCGACAGGCCGCTCGGGATGCGCGCTTGAAATGGCGCGAGGCTGAGGAAAAAGCTGCCAGAGCCCGTCGCAGCCTAACCGAAGCTGAGAAACAGGCCACCCGCCATCAGTCCGAGGAAAGTGCGCTGAAAGACAGATTGGGCCATTTGATTGAGGAAATGGATCAGGTGAAAGACCGTAGTCTGGAAATCAGCCAAAGTTTAGCGGCCTTGCCGGAACGGGAAGATCTGGGGGCGGAAATTCAATTGACCCGTCAAAATGTTGAGGAAAAACGCAAAGACCTTGGCAATGCCCGGTTCAATTATGACAGCTTTGTCTCCCGTACAGATGCCCGGCGTGATCGCCTTGAACAGATCGGGACAGAATTATCGGCCTGGAAGTTGCGTATTGATAATGTGGAAATCCATATTGGCGATCTTGAGGCACGGCGGGCAAAAACCACTGGCGAACTTAAATCTCTGGAAAATCGCCCCGGTGAGATTGTGGAGGAACGGCGCAAACTCAACCATATGATTGACGAAGCAGGGGAAGCGCGGCAAAAGGCAGCAGAGATTTTGCTCAATTGTGAAGATATTCTGGCGGGCAAAGACCGGGCAATTCGCGAGGTTCAGGCCAAATTGTCCGAGGTCCGGGAACAGAAGGTCCGTCTGGAAACCAATCTGGAACAATATGGTGAACAGGAATCCCACCTGAAACGGCGGATATTGGAAGAATTTGATTGTCAGCCTAATCTGCTCAAACAAATCGCCGAAATTGAGCAAGAGCAGGAACTGCCCGATGCCGAACAAACTCTTCACCGTCTGGAACGGTTAAAGGCAGAGCGGGAGCGGTTAGGGGCCGTGAATCTGCGGGCGGAAGCCGAATTGACTGAGATTCAGGAACAGCTTGACCTTTCCATCGCGGAACGAGAGGAACTGGAAAAGGCCATTACCGCCCTGCGCCGGGCCATATCCGATTTGAATCGGGAGGGACGCGCCCGGGTGCTGAAGGCTTTTGAGGAGGTGAATCAACATTTCAAGCATCTCTTTACAACGCTGTTTGGCGGTGGGGAGGCCCATCTGGAACTGACCGAATCCGATGATCCATTGGAAGCCGGTCTGGATATACTGGCCAGTCCGCCGGGTAAAAAGATGCAAAACCTAAGTCTGCTTTCCGGCGGGGAACAGGCTTTGACGGCGCTGTCGTTGATTTTTGCGGTCTTTATGACCAATCCGTCGCCGATTTGTGTGCTGGATGAAGTGGACGCGCCCCTTGATGATGCTAATGTTGAGCGGTTCTGTGACCTGTTGGATGAAATGAGCGAGAATACATCAACCCGCTTTTTAATTGTGACCCATAACGCGGTTACCATGTCACGTATGAATCGTCTATTCGGGGTAACAATGGCGGAACGAGGGGTCTCTCAACTGGTTTCTGTCGATCTGGAAAGTGCCGAAAGAATGCGTGATAGAGTGCCTAATCCCACGGGCAATTCTGTCCCGGCATAAATATCTGATTTTTTCCAATGTGGCGGGTGTTTTGTTGCTTGACAGGCCATAGAGCAGAAACTATGTTGCAGTCAATTTTACGGGCTTGAGAGTCAAGGGATGTACTTTTATGGAAGAAGACCCATCATTGACAAGTTTGAAAGACCGTGTCAGTCGCGCTCAGAAGGCTAACGAGCCAAAGGGCGAGAGTGGCGTAAACGAATCACATGCCTACGGGATGGCTATGCGTCTTGTAGCGGAATTGGTATCAGGGTTGATTGTCGGAATGGTAATCGGCTGGTTTCTGGATAAGGCTCTGGGAACGAAACCTTGGCTACTGATTGTATTTATTTTTCTTGGCCTTGGGGCCGGGATTTTTAATGTTTTGCGTGCGGCGAAGCAGATCGAAGAAACCGAAGCACGTAAACGAGAAGAAGCAGCCGACAAGGCTAAGTAAAAAAGGAAATAAAAGTGGCTAGTCCGCTCGCGCAATTTGAAATAAAAACACTCATTCCGTTGAATGTTGCCGGATATGATATTTCTTTCACAAATTCAGCTCTTTTTATGTCTCTTACCATTATGGCTGTCATGTTCTTTATGACGGCAGGTATGCGCAAAAGTGCTTTGGTGCCGGGACGTTGGCAGCTTTGTGTGGAAATGTGCTATGAATTTGTCGCCAATATGCTCCATGAAGCAGCAGGACGCGATGCGCGAAAATATTTCCC
>JAESPY010000012.1 GCA_016765435.1 Emcibacter sp. | reverse complement strand
AATCCGCAAGCTTTCCACTGGCTTTTTGTCTATCCTTCCCCTTACTCAATTCAGAGAAATAAGTAATTAACAAATGAATGCTGTCCGCCACCGAAATGGTCAGAATAATCACAAAAGAATTCACCGATGCGGTATTTAGACCCCACCCAATATAGCCCGTAACGCCAATGGCGGTAATGACCGACAAAAACACAATCGTCATGGCGCTCAACATACCCGCGACGGAACGGATGAATAACAAAATCGTCAAAGCCAACAAGCCATACATGAGCGGAAACAATGTTGTCATATCATGCTCGGCAGATTCAGCAAATGTATTGGACAGCATAATATTGCCCCCCAATGCCACATGAATATCCGGGTTTCTTGCCCGAATATCCGCCGCCATTTCCCGCACCGGCTTCACGATTTCCTTGATTATACTACCCTCGGCACTGGGAAGTTCAACCGTGATACTGATCTGTGTCGTCTTGCCATCGCTTGAAATCAATCTCTTGATTAACGTGGGTTCTGACAATGATATCGCGCGGATCGCCGCCAGTTGTTGTGGGCCTAAGTCTTCCAAATCTCCGACCAAATCCTCAACGATCATATCGTCTTCTTCTGATCTTGTATGTTGGAAATTGGACAGTGAATCAACGCGAATAGTATAGGGAATTTGCCATGATTTTTCTGTGATATCCTGAATGATGCCGAGAATTCTTTTATTATACACATCCCCCTCATCCGGTTTCAGAATGAAGGAAATCATATCCACCTTGGTATAGGTACGTTCAAGGTCATCCTGTGCCGCCAATTGGGGATTATCAGGCCCAAAGAATATGCGGTAATCACTGGAAAAATAAGTGTTTTTGGCGCCGTAAGCGGTCAGAAAGACCAAAATAAGGGATGCAAACAAGACAAACCAACGCCGACGCACGATGAATTCTGCATAAGATACGGTCGGATTTTTGCGTGTATTTTCTGGCACTTTTTGCCCCCTGAATTTCAAACCAGAAGAATGTTAACACAGAAAATATTAATGTCAAAAAGCAATATAGCCAAAAATTAATCAGCTTGAATTTATAAAAAAGGCGTCTCAATCGAAACGCCTTTACTGATATTTCCCCGCAATCTAATATCTTACCAGATGATTTTCTCGATACCATCAAAGTCGATATTTCCGCCATCATCAAACGCAATCGTTCCCGAAGAATCCTCAGACAATAATATCTCATTGATATCTTCATCTGTTGACAGGATTGTATCGCCCCCATCCAGCGTCAATGTCCAGCCCTGTTGGGAATCAGACCCTGTGAAACCGTCCAGTTGAATGGCATCTGTCCAACCACTGCCGCCGGAAGCGGTGTCATTCCCCTCATTGACTTCAAAAATAAAGGTATCGTTACCATCCCCGCCAAACATTGCATCATTACCAGCTCCCCCGACTAGGGTATCGTCCCCCCCTGCCCCTTGCAGATTTTCAGCATCAGACGTGCCTTCGATAACCTGATCGGCAATTTCAATGGATATGGACTGGACCGTGCTCACCGTATCTCCATTGCTGGCTTCGGTTGATGTCGCGGTAACCTGCAGGTCGAAGTCGGGCGACCCTTCCGCTGGTGTGACCGTCAAATCATTAAGACTCCAGCTTGATACATCCACGGAACCACTATCCGCCGTTGCGGTAAATGCGTTACCATTGCCATCACTCAGAACAGCGCCATCAGGAATCGCGGATATTTCCAGTGCCAATGTCTCAGAACCGTCCGTATCGGCCAGAGTAGAACTGATATCCGGCAATTCAATGGCTGATCCCACATCTCCCTGAAGTGTGGAACCAGAAGTCGTTTCAAGCGTAACGGTAACCTCCGTGTTGATATCGGTGAAATCTTGATCTCCCCCTTCATATAAATCTTCCCAATTCTGGTTTCCCGCTTCAGCAGAATCTGAGAAATGATCAAAACCATCCGGATTTAACGTTTCATCACTGAAATAAGCTGGTGCCCCTTGACCAGACATGGCCTCACCCTCATGCATGGGCGTCCAGATACCATCTATTTCCTGAAATGTTACCGCATCGCCGTCTGACATGTCCGAATTTTTATTACTGCCATCAGGGATAACGAAGAAACCAATGGTGACCCCTCCGGGATAGTCATCCGTATTTATTGTAATTGATTTGTCATCAAGGTCCTTGACATTATCCTGTATAACGGCCCCGCCGATTGGGTTACCGTCGCTGTCTGCAATATAATAGCCATGTGAACTGTTATATCCCGCATTTACGGACAAATAACCCACATCAATGGTGATCTCGCCGCCCCCAGAAATATCATACTGACCATGATTAGCCTCTAATTCCTGCGTAAATTCAAGGGTTGGTGCATCAGCAACCGCCGTCACATCAATGGTCGCCGTGGCAGAATTACTAGAGGTGCCGTCAGATACACTGAAACTCAAAGGAATATCCGTGCCATTATAATCCGCCGCCGGATTGAATGTATATGTCCCGCCCCCATTATCCGTGACCGTACCATAGGCGGCATCGACGGTAACATCCGTCACACTCAAACTGTCATTCTCTACATCGGAGGAATTGGCCAGAAGGTCCGTCGCACTGAACGTCACCGATGTATCTTCTACCGTTGCGCCAAGATCAATATTACCCACAATCGGACCATCATTCACCGCCGCAACCTCAAGCGTGACCAAACCCGAATCCGTGGTGGTGCCATCGGAAAGACTGTAACTAAAACTATCCTCACCGCTGTAATTTTCTGCCGGGCTATAGACAAAACTCCCGTCTGCGCCAATCTCCACTGTGCCACCGTTCGCCGTGGCAATGGTTTCTGCCACAACCGACAGACTGTCCCCGTCAACATCGCTGTCATTATCCAGAACATTACCACTGATCGTCTGATCCTCCGTACCGGAAAAAACATCCGCCACCGCAACAGGGGCATTATTCACCGCCGAGACTGCCACAGTAAGTGTCGTACTGCTTGTGGCCGTATCCGCCCCATCCGTTGACGTTGCCGAAATCGACAGATCAAAACTGCCTGAATAATCTTCTGGCGGCGTAACCGTAAGACCTTCCAGCTGTTCTGGGCTCAGACTCCAACTGCCGTCACCATTGTCTGTACCTGCGGACAATTCCGCACCGTCTGGAACGCCGGAAATGGTAACACTAAGCGTTTCTGACGGATCACTCACTGTCGCATTAATATCCAATGCAATCGCGCTGTCTCCTTCCCCCGAAGCAACCGCCACCATATCAAGATCACTGGTGTCAAACGTTAATGTCCCCGCCCAAGGCATCACTTCGTAACCATCGCTGTTCGGGGCATCATAGTGGGCATCTTCTGCCTCAAGCGTATGTCCGCCGATAAACTCACCTGCTTCGTTCGCTTCCCCACCGATGTTGATTTTATCAACAATCAGGTTACGATCTTCACCGATGACTCCATCACCGTCCCGATCGTCACTCCCGTCATAGGCATCATTAACAAATTTAACCTCAACACTATTAATGTCTGTACCCGGGGCAGCTTCAAATCGAAACAACTCCCAGTCTCCCCGTTCTGCTTCAACGGTAAAGGTACTTTGCCCGTCAACGATTACGGCTTCTCCATTCACAAAAACCTGAAATTGTGGTGAACCAATGCCTACATCTTCAACATTATTCGGGTCATAATGATCTCCGGATATTTTTAATGTTATGGGAATGCCGCCGCTATCCTCAACCGTCAATATCGGCGCATCCGCAACCCCCGCAACTTCAAGCGTAACAGACCCCGTGTCAGTGGTCGTCCCATCACTCAGGGTATAAGAGAAACTATCCGTACCACTAAAGTCTGCCGCGGGGGTATAGCTGAAAGTACCATCCTCATTGATATCAACCGTACCGCCATTCACCGTGGTGATGGTTTCTGCCACAACCGACATACTGTCACCATCAATATCCGTATCATTACTGATCACATTGCCACTGATCACCACATCTTCCGTGCCGGAGAATGTGTCCGCAACCGCAACCGGCCCGTCATTGCTGCCCGTCACTGTCACGGTGGCGGTCGCGCTATCTGTACCGCCATGGCCATCGGAAACTTCGTAGGTAAAGCTGACTTCGCGTGTTTCACCAACCGCTAAATCCTGAAAATCTGTACCCGGATCGAATTCGAAATTCCCATTCGCATCTATCGTCACCGATCCCTCGGCCGTATCCGTTGTCAGTGAGAAAACAAGCGTATCTCCTTCAACATCCGTCGCGGTGAGCTGCCCCGTGATGACATCGCCGTCTTCCGTTCCCTCAAGAGGCGTTTCACCGATAAGTTCGGGCAATTCCGCATCCTCAACCACAATAGCACCACTGTAACTCATATCATTGCCAGTACCTTGGTCCGTAACCGTATCGCTGTCTGAACTCCGGAAATTATAGGCATGCACAAGACTGCTATCGCCCTCTGCAACGCCCCCGGTTGCCGCATCACTCTGAATCAATGTAGCATCACGGCTCTCATCAAAAATCTGAACATCTGCTATCTTGCCGGAAAATTGCTGATTGCTGGCAAAACTGCCGCCAACACTATCCTGTTCCTGACCAAGAGCAAAAGTCCCGCCCGCCTGAATCGGATTGCCGACCTGTGCTGTTGTTGTATCGGTTAAATTTCCATCAACAAAAACGGATAATNCACCATCCTCACTATCCCATGATACGGCCAGATGGTGATAGTCCCCATCAAACAGAACATCCATATCCACATCCATATCATGTTTCTGACCATTGATATAAACACCAAGGTTACCGTTGGGCTGTGCAAAAATCAGAAATTCGTTATGGTGTTCTGAGGCGGCATATGAAAAAAGAGAAACGCCATTGGTTTCAGAAGCTTGAGGCGGCTCATCAGAAGAAAAACGCAATTCAACCGTCAGGGCGTCCGTTGGAAAATCCTGAAGATTCTCCACCAGCGCCACATCACCAGTACGTCCCTCCTCATTGAAAGACATGGCTGTGCCAATCGCTACCTCAGCGGTTCCCAGACTGCCTTCTACGTTGGTAATATCCCCAATCACAGGCGCATCATTGGTGCCGTTCACCGTCACCGTCACGGTTTCCGTCGCGGTTCCGCCATGACCATCACTAACTTCATAAGAAAAACTCACGTCACGGCTTTCGCCAACGCCCAAGTCCTGAAAGTCTTCTCCGGGTGTAAATTGAAAACTGCCATCTGCATTAATGGTTACAGCCCCTTCGCCCGGAGCCTCGGAAAGGGTGAAGCTTAAATTATCGCCGTCAATATCCGAGGCCAGCAATTGACCAGTTCCAACATTATCTTCTGATGTTGCCACTGTTAAGGCTTCCGCTACCGGACCATCATTTTTCCCAATCACAGTCACCGTAACAGTCTGTGTATCCGTGCCCCCATGCCCATCGGAGACTTCTATTTCAAAACTTGCGTCACGGCTCTCCCCAACGGCCAAATCCTGAAAATCTGCGCCCGGCACAAAAACAAAGCTGCCATCAGCGTTAACTGTCACCGCGCCTTCGTTTGGGGCCTCGGAAAGGGCAAAACTCAAATTATCACCATCAATATCGCTGGCCTGCACCTGACCGCTGATACCATTGCTATCTTCTCGAAGGGTTCCTTCGTCCAGAGTCAGGATATTTGCGCCACCATCAAGCGCAAAAACATGCCCCCCAACAGCATTATCCAAAGGGGAATCCGCAGCAAAATCAAAATCGAATGCAAGCGAAGAATCGCCATCTGCGGGATTCTGTGCCTCAGAGAATATTTTGAAAGAGTGAACCGTCCCCGAAAATTCCTGAGTGCTATCAAAACCACCGCCGACGCTATCTTGTTCCTGCCCAAGGATCAACGTGCCGCCAGCCTGAATCGGATGGCCTGTCTGTGCGGTCGCCGTATCGGTCAAACTACCATCCACATATACAGATAGTTCGCCCGTTGTGCTGTCCCAAGAAACCGCCAGATCATGGTTTTCACCATCAAAAAGATCATGCGAACCCACATCCATATCATGTTTCTGACCATTGATATAAACACCAAGATTACCATTAGGCTGTGCGAAAAGCAGAAATTCATTATCGCTGCCGGGAGCCGCATAAGACACCAGAGACACCCCGTTTGTTTCCGAAGCTAGTGGCGGTTCATTGGAACTAAAACTCAACTGAATCGTTAAAGCATCCGTCGGAAAATCATCAAGACCAGAAAGCGCTGCAACATCCCCCGTGCGCCCTTCTTCATTCAATGACAGGCTTGTCATGGCATTATCAAATTCAACAGCTTCGATCACTGGGCCATCATTACTGCCATTNACCGTCACCGTCATCTGTGCCTGATCCGTCCCGCCCTGACCATCATCAACACCGTAAGTAAAACTNACTTCACGGCTNTCGCCAACCGCCAAATCCTGAAAATCAGCACCCGGATCAAAGCTATAGGAACCATCACTGGCCACGGTAACACTGCCTTCTTCCGGNCCNGAGACCANACTAAAACTCAAATCATCACCGTCCACATCACTGGCAACCAATGTTCCCGCAACCGCAGAACCATCTTCATCCGCATTGACCGTACCATCACTGGCTACCGGACCATCATTGACCGNNGCAANGTCNANAACAGCACTGGCCGCGGTCACNGTTGTNCCGTCNGAGACTTCNTANCTNATATTNACATCACCATTANANTCAGCTTCNGGNACNTANCTCCAAGTNCCATCACCGTTATCGGTGATGGTNCCCCNNTCAANCGTAATATTCTGNGCCACCAATGTATCACCNTCNNCATCACTGGCATTGNNCAACAGCANCGTCTGTANCTGTTCNCCCGTCANCGTAATNGTGTAATCCTCANNCCCCATAAANGTAACNGGNCCACTNACANCNGGCGCATCATTGCTTCCGGTCACGGTAACGTCCGTCGTCGCTGTGGCTGTCCCCCCTTGACCATCAGATATT